>CAMOQI010000163.1 GCA_946622835.1 uncultured Candidatus Melainabacteria bacterium | reverse complement strand
CAGCTTATTAAATTGTTATTCTTGAGTTTTGTTGATTCAGAAAATGCTGGTCAACAAAAATATTCGGCTCAAACATCTTCAACGCAAGCATCAAGAGTTAACTTATAGCAAATAAGGGTAAATTATGGCATTTTCAAATAATAAAAAAGAAAAGTTATTTACTGAAATTAATATTACGCCGCTAACAGATATTTTTCTGGTGTTGCTGATAATTATGATGGTTATTGCTCCTTCATTTAGTACAATGGATAATTCTGTTGAAGCTCCGGAGATTAATAACGGATTGAATATCGAAGAAGAAAAAAATACAATTTCAATAACAAAAGACGGTACGATGTATATCAATGGTGAAAATATATCACCTAATCAGTTAACTGATCGTTTAATTGCAGTTAAGGGTGATGTTGAAGAACCGGAAGTTATTGTAAAGGCTGATAAGGCTGTTAAAAGCGGTGTAATAATGGATGTTATGGATGCTGCACAAAATGCTGAATATAAAAAGCTGATTGTTGCTGGCGAACCTTTGAGCCGAAAAGAAGAAAGAGAACTTCAACAAAGGCGTCAGGTTGAAATACCGGAGGACGGAGAGTAATGAGAGAAACATTTAATGAAATAAATATCACGCCGTTGACAGACATTTTTTTGGTATTGTTGATAATTATGATGGTTGTTGCTCCGTTGTTGGATAAACAAGGTATAAGCCTTACTGTGCCGGAAAATGTTGAACAATCGCAAATGGATGACAAAGAACCTCAGATATTGACAATTGTTGTAACTGAGGGGGATAAATATCTGATAAATAATGAAGAGGTTTCGGCGGATATTTTAGGAACAGTTTTAGCGCAAGAAATTAAAAATTATCCTGACGGACTTTTAATTCAGGCTGATGAATCCTCTTCTCACGGTGCAGTTGTCAAGCTTATGGATAAGGCTCGTTATGCAGGGGTAAAAGCTATTTCCATGGATAAAATATAGCAGGCGGATTGTAGTAAATTTATATCAGGCTGCATTTGGTCTGGTTGTATCAACTATCATCTTTAATTCATCAATTACTATATCAAGGGCCCCTTGCTGCTCTTTGAATACTGCCTCGCAGTCTTTGCATGCTTGATTGTAAAAATCTTTATTTGATAAAAGTTTTTCAATGTATATAGATAATGCTTTTGGAGTTTTTACGACCTTTCCTGCATTTGAACGGGATAGTAACCAATAAATATCTCTAAAATTATGGATATTTGGGCCTGTAATAGTAGGCTTAGAATACACGGTTGCTTCTAATGGATTGTGCCCGCCGGTTTTATTGAAGCTGCCGCCAATGAAGGCAAAATTACATATTGAATACATTTTGCTTAATTCGCCCATAGTATCCAAAATTATTACATCTTTATCTTTAAAGGTGTCTCCTTTTGAGCGATAACCGTAGCTGAGGTTGTGGTGTTTTATAAACGGAATTATTTGAGGTATCCTGTTCATATGGCGAGGTACAAGCAAAAGCTTTATATCCGAATATGTTTCATGTTTTTCTTTAAATATTTTTAAGATGATTTCGTCTTCTCCTTTGTGAGTACTGCCTGCAATTATTACCCGAAATCCATCTTGTCCTATATCCACATTTTCATTTGATTTTTTTACGTCAAACTTTAAGTTTTTCATAACAAATGTTCTGTCTTCCGGTGCACCGATTGAGATAAGTTTATTTTTATCTATTTCGCTTTGGGTGAGAATTTTTGTATATTTTGATAAAACCATTTTGAAAAAATGCTTTAAGCCTTTATAAAGGTGATATGTAGAATCAGACATTCTTCCGTTTATGCAGTACAATTTAATATTTTTTGCTTTGCAGAAAAATGAAAATACAGGCCATAGTTCCGTTTCTGCAATTAAGACAATATTTGGATTAACTTTGCCGATAAAAGAGGCAACACAAAATGGAATATCAAATGGGAAATAGGTTATGAAGTCTGCAATTTCTGAGAATTTTTTTTTGGCTATTTCTTGTCCTGTTTTTGTGCCTGTTGTTACAACTATTTTGTATTGCGGAAAAATTTCTTTTGTTTTTTTAATTAAATTTTCTAATGCCATTACTTCTCCGACAGAAACCCCATGATACATTATTACCTTATCTCCAAGGTGCGGAGCTTTGAAAAAGCCGAGTTTTTCCCTCCATCCGTATAAAAATTTTCCGTTAAATACACGTACTATGTAGTAAAACGGAAGCAGAAGTATGAACAGAAAAGTTGTGACAAGTCCGTATAAGAACAGCTCACTGAACATTGAGATAATTACTAAAATAACTAAAAATATAATAATTGCATATGTAATCATAATAATTAGATTATACAACAAAATATTATCAACATGTTGACAGGATATACAAAAATTTATAAAATTTAAATATGGCAATAGTATATTTAAGTTTAGGTTCAAATAAGGGTGATAGAATCGGCTATGTTCAGCAGGCTGCGAGTTTGTTGGGTTTGGATGAGGGTATTACTATTGTGCGAACATCGGCTTTTTATGAAACAGAACCTTGGAATATGAGTACTAAGACGTGGTTTGTAAATGCTATTGTCGAAATTAAAACTAAGTATTCTCCAAAAGAATTATTAGAGGTTTGTCAAAGAATAGAAAAACAACTTGGCAGAGAACATAAAGAGTCGAATGACTATGAGGACAGAACAATTGATATAGACATTCTTTTTTATAATAAAAATATTATTCAAGAAGATAATTTGGTTATCCCTCATAAATATGTTCATTTAAGAGCTTTTAATTTGGTCCCGATGATGGAATTAAATTCAGATTTTGAGCATCCTGTTTTGCATAAAACGATTGCGCAAATGCATAATGATTTAGAAAATCCCGAAATGGTATTTTTATATGGCACCAGAGTTGAATTTTAAGACCGTTGGGATTGTTGGGGCCGGTCCTGCGGGGTGTATTTGTGCTAAATTTTTATCTGATTCAGGAGTAAGGGTTGTCGTTTTTGAAAAGGGGAAAATATTAGGAACAATTTTACCTACCGGCGGGGGAAAATGTAATCTGGCGCATGCCCAGTATGATTTTAAAGAGTTGGCAAAGAATTATCCCAGAGGAGAAAAATTTTTGTATTCGGTATTTTCACGCTTTTCAACAGCTGATACAGTAGAATTTTTTAAAAGTATAGGGGTTGAGGTATATACAAGGGAGGATAATAGAATTTTTCCGGTTTCAAATCTTTCAACAGATGTAAGAAGTAAGTTTTTGAAGGCATTGAAACGGGTAAATTTTGTGTCGGAAACTGTAAAAAGTGTGAATAAGCTTGATAACGGATACGGAATATCAACTGATAAATCCTCATATTTCTTTGATACTGTTGTTATAGCAACAGGCGGAATGACTAAAAATATGATTCCCGCAGGTCTTGATATAAATATTGTTGAGCCGGTACAATCTCTTGTTGGGTTTATGACAAATAAGAATTTTAACGAGCTTGCAGGTGTTAGTCTAAAAAATGTTAAATATAAAAATTATTCGGGGGATATACTATTTACTCACAAGGGGGTTTCCGGCCCGCTAATTTACACTATTTCATCTATAAAAGCACAAGACGATTTTCCGTACACCTTGAATTTCTCTCTTGCAGGTAACATTTCTAACCCGCAGGAGTTGTTAAATAAAAATTCTCATAAAGAAATTAAAAATTTAATCGGTCAATTTTTACCAAAATCATTTGCCCAATGGCTGTTAAAGGACTTAGCAATACCGGATAATATTCCTTGTTGTCTGATTGACGGGAAAACGAGAGATT
>CAMOQI010000162.1 GCA_946622835.1 uncultured Candidatus Melainabacteria bacterium | reverse complement strand
AAAACAAACAATTGCCAATGTGGATGCACTTAGTGCAAAATCTCAATTGACTCTGAGCAAAATCGACGCGATTTTAGATTCTTCAAAAGATGACATTGATAAATTGCTTGCGATGACAAAACAAGCAACCGATGACTTTTCAAAATTGTCAAATAACATAAATCACATAATCGGAGATACTCAATTTAAAAAGACTCTTTTATCAACAACAGATTCTATTGATAAACTTGCGCAAAACTTAAACAAAATAATGGACAGTGCTGACGCCCAAGAAACCGGCAAAAACATCAAAATTATTGCACAAAATCTGTCCCAAATTACTGATAGCGTAAATTCCATAACCAAAGATGAAAATTTAAAAAATCAATTAACCTCAGCTATTACAAATATAAACAACGCAATGGCTGAAGTTGCAACTGCTCTTGACACTGTGAACAGGGTAAATCCGGCAAATCCGGGGCAAGCAACCGATTTGCAGCAAATTGTTAAAGACACCGTTGTAACAACGAGTAACTTGAGAAAATTCTCTGAAAAACTCAATAAACGATTCTTACTTTTCAGATTATTGTTCTAATATGAAAAATATAAAAACAGAAATAACCAAATTACACTATAGCGCGAATCCGAGTGGAATCATCTTTGATTTATTAAAATTCTGCTCGATATTTTATGGAATTGCGAGCGGATTTAAAAACTTTTTATACGATAAAAAAATACTCAAACCTAAGAAAGTAAATGCTTATGTAATTTCGGTCGGGAATATGACAACAGGGGGAGTCGGAAAAACTCCGGTTGTTTCTGAAATTGCAAAATACCTAATTTCAAAAGGGAAAAAAGTTGCCATAGTATCAAGAGGGTATGGCGGAAGATTAAGTAACAGAAAAATTAATATGATTTCAGACGGCAGTATCATATACTACGATGCGATGCAGGCAGGAGATGAACCTTATTGGCTTGCTGAAAATACACCCGGCTGTTACGTATTTACATGTAAAAACAGATTTCTGGCATCAAAATATGCGGTTGATATATTTGGGGTTGAAGTTATAATCCTTGATGACGGATTTCAACACAGAAAATTACACCGTGATTTAGACATTGTACTTATGGATAGCGTAAAAGGATTCGGCAACGAATGTTTATTACCGGCAGGGCCGCTAAGAGAAGGACCTGAGGCGTTGGACAGAATTGATAGATTTGTCATAGTAAGCAAAAGTACAAAACATGATATTGCACAAAAAGTTGCAAGGATTATGCACAAACGGTTAAAAATCCCCACATATATATGCAAAACAGAGCCTGAATACGTTTATAACATAAAAACAGGTCAAAGACTTATGGAAGGACTTGCGGTTACCGCAATGTGCGCAATCGGACAACCCCAACAATTTTACGACTTTTTGACGGGATATGAGGTGGCAAATACCATCACTTTTGATGATCACCACCAATATACCCCTATTGATATCGTTGACATATCAGGCAGTATCATAACAACTGAAAAAGATGCCGTCAAACTTGCCAGATTTGATCAAGATAACATTTATGCACTTAGATTAAAAACAGTAATTGATGTAGAAAGTCTACTTGCAGACTAAATATCATAATAATGGAAAATCTCACGATTTAGAATTAAAAGAGCAACGGCACTTATACCAACGAGTCCATATATTATTCTTGATAGTACACTCATTTCGCCAAACAAAGTTGCAACCAAATCAAAGCCAAAGAAACCAATAAGACCCCAATTTATCGCACCTACAATAACCAAAACATACGCAATGATTTTTAATATATACATTACCGACCTCACTTTCTTTTTCAAACCATTATTATCTGATTTAATAAATTTTTACATTATCCGACAGGATAAACTAGCAAAAAAAATTTTTACGTGTTTTTAATCAGTGAGTTTATAAAAATTATACAGAAGGAAAAAGAGAATGGATAAAATTAGTTTTCAGGGTTTAACACATTTTGCAATTGACGCAAATAAATACAAAAAGTTGCGAGTTGCGGCTGAGAGCTCATGCCACAGAATACGCAAAGATTCAAAGGCAAAAGTACACAAAAATCAATATTGGAATTTGGAGACAAGCCCAAAAAATATTACAGTTCTTGGCAAAAACAACTTTGAGGGATTTCAGATACATATACCCATAAAAAACAACATAGAAAAATATCTGCTTGAACTTACCAAAAAAGTAGAAAAACTTAAAAGTACCGCTAAAGGTGAATCTTTAACCATGTGGCTTATTGGGGGGACAAAAATCAGATCCGCCGGTGGTGATACAACGGTAAAAACACTGAATAAAATTGCTGATATAACATGCGACAAGCCTGATATTGACGCTTCTATTCTTGTAGGAAGCCTTACAGGAGAAGAAAAATTTATTGTCCATCCGGTTAAAAACATTTTAAATCTCATTTATAACAAAAACGTTAAATCTAAAAACACGGAAGCAGAATTACGCAATATATTTGATATAGTTGAATTAAATAATATAAAATTATAAAAAACATACCATAAGGAAATATGAAAAAGGTCAGGCATAGCCTGACCTTTTTATTATTTATCGATTAGTCCGCCGCTGAAATTTTGGCAAGCATATTATTTCCCGAACCGTAGCAATCACCCCAAAACCTGATTTTGTAAACTTATGTAACAATATATATACCGTATATCAATTATATATCTTGGGAGGTTTTTAAATTAATATATAGAGTGCTTAATTATAAAAGAAAGAAGACAAAACTATGTTTCGTATTGAAAGTGTCTCATTTTCTATTGGTAATGCGTTTAAAGAAATTGGCTCAACGGTAAAAAACATTATAAT
Source organism: uncultured Candidatus Melainabacteria bacterium (assembly GCA_946622835.1). GTDB lineage: Bacteria > Cyanobacteriota > Vampirovibrionia > Gastranaerophilales > Gastranaerophilaceae > Zag111. The sequence goes on along the minus strand of CAMOQI010000162.1, from coordinate 956 downwards.
ACCGCGAAGAAAGTCAAAACAAGACATTGCGCCACAAGATGATGAATTTGAATATTCGAATTCTGAACCCCGCTCAGCTGAAGAACGTACAAATTCAGCAATTGAAAAATTTAATGAATCAAATGAAGAAAGACTTATTGCCGAAATAAATCGCTCAGGCGAAATTGATAGTGTTTACGACATTCTTTTACCTGAGTACTGTGCATATATAACCCCCGAACTTGATGATCTGATTCCTGTATCTTCCGATACTGTATACGCATCATACAGGGGGAAACAAGTTGAAATTAAATTTAATACACTTGACAATGGGAATACAGTACAAGAAATAATTTTTGAAGACGGTTCAAAAATAAGATATGAAACATTTTCCACAGATGGGAAAATGACAATTAACGCAGAAGAATTCGAAATGCCCTCAGGAACAATTATTGAAACAAAATCAGCTAATGATAGAGTTTTTAGCCAACTAATCCAGACACCATATATGCAAAGAAAAATTATAAAAAAACCCGAATATCTACATAAAGCAGAACATATGCTAACGGCTATGTCAAATAAGACTGACCCGAAAACAGACTTAATTAATCATGAAGATTTTTTGACATTAACAAATCAAAAAAATCACATTTAATACATAACGAATTTTAACCGAATAAAATGTAAAAACGCACCCGTAAAGGGTGCTTATATTTATTATGGGGCGGATGATGGGATTGTCTTGGATTTTTTGCGTTAAACGTGTCTACGGATTTTCTTCTCAGAAACTGTAAAATAACAGTCAGTCTGGGCAGAAAGAACAGAGATTTTGGATATTGTTATAATTTTAAATTCTTAATATTACTTAATATACTCATCATATTTGTCAATTTCTTTGTTTGATTTTTTTTTATAACTAAGTGTAGTGTCAACCAAGAATGGAAAGTGTGTATTTATGGAAAGTAAAATAACAATAA
>CAMOQI010000161.1 GCA_946622835.1 uncultured Candidatus Melainabacteria bacterium | reverse complement strand
CAATTTTTTTGAAACCAATTTGTGAGTCGATTTTTCTTTATCCGTTAGCTGTTTATAAGCCTTGTTATTTTCATTAATCTGTTCTTCCAAGTACATGAGATTGGCGCGCATAGTTGCTAATCTTGTCATAAGTTGAGCAATCGCCTTATCGCGTTCAATTTGTAATTGTTTTAATTCAAGAGCTGTTTTCTCAATTAAGGCACTGTTTCTAAAACCGTCAAACAAAGGCATATTTAATGATGCTCCGACAGAAAAGTTGGAAGGACTGATACCTAAACTTTTAGGGAGATTGCCGTGATCTGATCCGTATAGATAATATCTTCCGTAGGCATTAATCTTTGGATAATTGTTTCTTTTTGCAACCTTTAATTCCAATTCTTTTTTCTTGATATATTTTTCGTGGACTTTCCAAATGATACTTTTTGTGTAATCTTGAAAGTCTAAAATATTAAAGTTTGATCTTTTTAAATCTTCAACTTTTAAATTTTCAATATCGTAATTTTCGCCCGTGTAGAATGAAAGCCAGTTTACGGATTCCGCTTTTATATTTTTTAAATCACTTATTTTACTTTTTGTGCTGCTGATTGCTGCTTTCGCATCGTTAAGTTGAGTTTTTGAGATTTCTTTTGCTTTATATAATCTTTCATACAGTTCCAAATCTTTTTGCTGAATTGTTAAAATTTCTTGATTTAATTCGATTTGTTTTGATGTTACAAGAATTTTTGTATAGGTATCTAATAGGGTTAAATTCATTTCTTGGAGTTTTTGCTTAGTCTCAAGTTCTTTTATTGCAGCGTCTTCTTTTGCAACTTTCAAATTTCCTCCGCGCACCCCAAAATCAAAAAGATTATAAGCAACTGTTATCCCCAAAATGGATTGAAATCGGGTATAAGGATTGATGAAAGCCTCACCGATAGATATAACCGTGGATTCTTTGATATCGCGGAAGTTTTTTGTATATTCCATCCCTGCAACAAAGTTGAATTTCGGAAAATATTCGCTTTTTGCTCCTCGAATTTCTTGTTTTGATATTAAGACTTGATAATCAGCTATTTTTAAATCATAGGAGTGTTCTTTTGCCTTTGACAGAACATCATCAAAGCTTATTTTTTTAACAAGCGGAGCAGTATTTTGTTCAAAAAGATTAACTGTCTGCCCTTCTTGCACGGCAAAAACAGGCGCACTAAGCCCCAATATTATAAGCAGAATGGATAGTTTTATTGTTAAAAATCTTTTCAAATTTTTACCTTAGAAATCTATATTATTTCAGCTATAAGTGTTCTTGGCAGAATAATAACATGAAAACAAAATAAAACCAAATAATTTTGTCTATTTTGAAGTTAAACTTTTTGTTATATTGTATATTATTTCAAGTTTTTCGGGATTATCTCCGATTTTTGTAATATTTTGATTTATCATCTTTAAAAGTTCAGAAGATTCTTTTAATTGATTTGTTGCAAAAAGTCCCTTAGATTTGGAGGGTTCTGATTTTACAAAAATGGGTTATCAATGGGCAGGAACTGCATATCACATTGGGGCTCCAACCTGGTATGAGTCAGGCGACGGAGGAAGAATTACAGTTTATTCCGGACGCGGTACCAAGGAAATGGGAGAAGATGTACGAAAAACAGTATACGAAAAGGGTAATTACAAACAAGAAATGTTCTATGATGAAAACGGCAAACTAACCAGGTGTTCAATTACTATTCTTGACCCTGTTACAGGTAAACCTGAGAGAAAATTGGATAGGTTTATTGATGAAAATGGTAGGGAGTGTTATGTAGAATAGATTCATAAAGTGTTAGTTTTTGCAAGTTGGGCAAGTATGCCTAACTTGCTTGACTTTCAATCTGTTAATACCCCAATAAATTTTCAAGCCCGTATACAAAATCATTTTTACTGCAAACGTGGCGAACGGCAAGCAAAACCCCGTCCATGTAGCATTTTCTGTCTGTTGAATCATGGCGAATTTTAAATGTTTGACCGGCAGAGCCGAAAATCACCTCCTGAGATGCCATAAAGCCGGGCATTCTAACGGAGTGTATCTGAATATCAGAATATGACGTGCCCCCTCTTGAACCTTGAATGGTTTCTGTTTCGGGGCAATTATCTTTTTTAAATGATTTTTTTGCCTCCGACATCATAAGAGCGGTTTTTATTGCGGTACCGGAGGGTGCATCTTTTTTTTGATTGTGGTGAAGTTCAATAATTTCAGCATTATCAAAATATTTAGCTGCAGTTTGGGCAAACATCATCATCAATACCGCACCTGTTGAAAAGTTAGGAGCAATTAAGCAGCCGGTGTTTTTCTCGCTCGAAAGCTTTTTAAGATTTGTGATTTCTTCATCTTTTAAGCCTGTTGTTCCAATAACTATTTTAATCCCGTTTTCAAGGCAGTATAGTGCATTTTTGTATATGGAATCGGGCTGAGTGAAGTCAACGACAACATCAAATTCACATTCTTTTTTTGCATCTTGAATTGTTTTATAACCGTTTGATGCAATATCAATTTTTGCAGCTAAAACCATATCGGCAGAATTTTCAACGGCAGCGCAAACTTCTTGACCCATTTTTCCGCAAGCCCCGCATACTGCAACTTTAATAACTTTATTATCCATTTTAGTACTCTTCCGGTTGCACATCTTCATCATCTTTTAGGGCAGACAGGTCGTCCTTGCTGGAAAAATCAAATTCATCAGGCAGCATATCATCGTCGGGAAATATAGTGTCGCTGTCATACCTTGCGGAGCTTAAATTTTCAGCAGCAGATAAATCGGAGTTTGACAAATCTGTTTCTGATAAAACAGTTCCTGCCATATCTGCATCAGTGAAATTGCAATATGTCATAGAAGCGTAAGAACAATCGGCTCCTGTCAGCAGACTTTCTGAAAAATCACATTCTGTTGCAACTGCTCTGGTAAAGTCGACTGCTGTTAAATCTGTGCCGCAAAAATTAACAAGTGTTAGATTTGAATCGGAAAATGAACTGGAATTCAGGTCAACATCAGAAAAATCAACTTCTCTTAAGACAAGGTTTGAAAAGTCGACTTCGCTTAAATCCACCTCGTCGTTGCCTTTTTTCCATTCATTAAATCTTTCGGGGTCATTTTGTATTAAAGATAATAACTCTTCTTTTGTATAATCTAACATTTCTGTCTCCTTAAATGTTTTTTATTTGTTCATTTTCGCAGCTATAAATCCTGCTTGAGTTCTGTTTTTAACGTTTAATTTTTTATAGATATTGTAAAGATATGCTTTTACGGTTACAGTACTTAGGACAAGTTCTTTTGCTATATCTTTATTTGTTTTACCCTGTGTAACTAATAATAAAACATCTTTTTCTCTGTCAGTCAAGGTATTAAATATTTTTGCTTGATTTATCGTAACATTATCAGATTTTTCTGTTTTTATACAAGTCTTGTAACGGCGCATAACAGCTTCAATTCTTGCCAAAAGGTTTGGTAATATAAAAGGTTTTACCACATAATCGTCTGCTCCCATTTTCAAAGCGGTTACCATCTTTTTATCATCTTTAACCGCGGTTACCATAATTATGGGCAAATATTTTGTTGAGGGTGTTTGGCGAATTGTTTTAAGAGTGTCCCAGCCGTTCATTTTCGGCATCATAATATCCAACAAAATCATATCAAAATCAGTTTTTTGTTCTAATATTTCTATTGCTTGAGTACCGTCTAAGGCGACGGTTAATTCATAACCGTAATAAGGTAAAACTTCTTCCAGATACTTCGGATTATCATTAACCAACAAAATTTTTGTCAATTCTGCCATATAATTATATCCTATACTATTTTATATTTTAAGG
>CAMOQI010000160.1 GCA_946622835.1 uncultured Candidatus Melainabacteria bacterium | reverse complement strand
AAGGTTATGCGAAATATTGAAAGAGTTTTGCCCGATTATGATGCGGTTATTCTTTCTAATTACCATATAGGGACTTTGACGGATAAAATTATAAAGTTTACCATTGATATGGCAAATAGATTAGGTAAAGTTGTTGTGGTTGATGCTCAAAAAGATTTGGGGGATTATAAAAATATAACATCAATGACTCCGAATCTTCCGGATACGGAAAAATCTGTCGGATTTTTTATTAAAAGCGAACAAGATTTGCGTCGTGCAGGCTCTATACTATTGGACGAAACCAAAGCAGAGGCTGTTTTGATAACTTGCGGTGCGGATGGTATGTTTGTGGCAGAACCTGACGAGAAGTATACAAAAATTCCTGTATTTAATAAATCGGAAGTTTTTGATGTCACCGGAGCCGGTGATACTGTGACCGCGGTTTATTCTCTTGCTTTGGCAGCGGGCGTTGAACCTGTTTATGCTGCGGTTATCGGTAATATTGCGGCAAGTATTGTTGTAAGGCAGTTCGGTTGTGCAACAACTACGATTGAAGAACTTTTGGCTGCTGCAAAAGAGCTTAAAATATAAATAAGGAGTATATATGAATAAATTTACGGATATTTTCAAAAATCTAAAATTAGTTGATTTTATAATTGTGGGATGCGTTATAATTGCTTTGGCGGTGGGTTTTGTGACCTTTAAAGGTTACAGACAAACTGCGGATAAACAAATTGAGGCTACTTCGAATATTTCATTTAAGGTGTATATGCGCGGTGTGACATTCTCAGGGGATGAAATACCGATAAAAGCGGGTGATAAGACTTTTATAACTATCAGAAATGTTCCGTATTCCGATTTAGAAATTCTGGATGTTAAGGCTGACAGAAGAAAGATAGTTCTTCAAACCCCGAGTACAAAAAAGGTTGTTATCGTGGTTGAAGATCCGGCACAGCCGGATTTGTACGATGTTGTCGTAACTTTAACCGATAAGGCTAAAATTACAAAAGACGGTGCTGTTGTTGGTGGTAATAAGATAAAATTAGGGTTGCCGATTACTTTAGAAGGTGCGGATTATAGATTTACAGGTTCGGTTTCGGATATTCAGGTTGTGGATTCTGTTGACAGCAGTGTTTTGAAAAAAGATATGAATACTACAGATGATGTTCAATAATGTATTAGAATTTTTACAGAATAAATTAGAATGGCTTTATAAAAATAGCCTGTTTATGCAGAATTTAGACAGGTTAATTTTGTTGTTAATTTGTATGGTGTTTATATCTTCTACATTTATGAGTTCTGATGCAATCGGATTTTTTGCTTTGATTGTAATGTTTTTAACAGCATTAAATCTGGTATTTAAAAAAGGTGAAAGACTTGATTTTAACGGATTTGAAATTTGGCTTTTGGCATATTTTATGATTGTTGTTATCAGTCTTTTTGGTTCCACTCTTTTTATGCAGAGTTTAAAAGGGTTTTTTAAAACGTTTGTTTATATAGGTTTTTATTTTTCGCTTGTTCAGTATTTAAAATCGCATAAAAATCACATAAAATGGTTGGTATTGATAGTGGCAGTTACTGTCGGGTATGAAATTTTGTCCGGTTTTGCCCAAACATTTGTTCATCCTGAAGCTATTTCTACCTGGCAGGATACTTCTATGTTGAATCCGGAAGATGTAATTTCGCGTGTTTACGGAACATTGAAGCCTTTAAATCCAAATCTTTTTGGCGGATATTTAATTGCGGGTTTGCCGGCTGTTTTTGGTCTGGGGTTTTACTTCCTGAAGGATAAAAACTATAAATCTGCTTTTGCATTTTTAGGATTGTCTGTTTTGGGAATATTTACGGTTTTCCAAACGGGCTGCAGAGGTGCTTATTTGGCGTTAATATTTATTCTTGGCTGTATGTTTTTAATTTCGGCAAAATTTTTGTGGCAAAAGTTTAAAAAATTATATACGATTATTATAAGTTCGCTAACGGCTTTGTTTTTTGCAGGGATAATTTGTGTCAGGTCAATAAGGTTGCGCTTTTTATCCATATTTGCAATGCGCGCGGATTCGTCAAATTCCTTTAGATTCAATGTGTATCAATCATCTTTGGAAATGTTCAAGGATAATTGGCTTTTAGGGATTGGTGTCGGGAATAAAAACTTTCGTGAAATTTACGGTTTATATATGAAAACAGGATTTGATGCTCTAAGTACGTACAATGTTTTTCTGGAAATTGCTGTTGAGAGTGGAATTTTTGCATTGATTGCCTTTTTGGGATTTTTGGTTACTATGTGTTATAAGTCAGTAAAATATATCCTGACTTGTTCCAATATTGAAAATGTAATTTTTGTATCAATATCTGTTACTGCGATTTTGGCAATGATGTTTCACGGACTTGTGGATACAGTGTTTTTCAGGCCGCAAATACAATTTATATTCTGGGCTTATGTAGCTATACTTTCTGTTATTTTACCTTCTAAACAAAATAAATTAGCAGAATAAACCAAATCCGCCAAAATTAAATGGTCTATACATTTGCATAGGATTGCAGTATCCCATATTAAAAAACATCCAAGGTGAGCAGGCACTCATTATACCCATTGTACCAATTGCATTTGATATAGGATTGCCATATCCTGCATACATATTAACGAGATTTCCTGTAGGATTGCCCCATCTTTGCATTCCGTATGCGATATCATTGCGCATAAATCCGTTTGCTAAATTTCCAAACAGACCCATCGTTGCATAATAAGGAGGGATTCCGCTTTGACGCATCTCGCCGTATGACACCAAAGATGCCAAACCGCAATTGATGTTGCTCAATATTCGCATATTATCTGCAAAACTCATGAATATCCTCTCTGTTATATTTATATATATAAAGTATATACTTTCCCAAAAATTGATAAATTTTTGAGAAATGTTAAGTAATGTAAAGATACTCCTATCTGATGATTTTGTAAAAATTAATATTAGCAAAAATGATAAGAGTATTTTTGTACATTAAGGTGATTATTTTGTGCCATATTGCAATTAAAATTTTGAGTAGACAGACTTTGTGGAGTAAATTTATATGTTTATTGGAAATGATTGCGGCAGGTATAACCGTTTGGAAATGAAAAATATTAATCAAAATCTTTTACCTTGGCTTGAAGATATAATCGATGAGAATAACGGTCAGGTTGAAAGAAAAGAGTGGAAAAGTAAGTATAACAGTTATGTGGTGTATGATTACGAACCGTTTTGCACCGAAGGTTTTGAAATAAATCTTGTAATATCAGCAAAAGAGCCGGCTTTTCTTAATTTTATAAAGTATTTGTATGAAGAAAAAGTCAGCACAATTGAATATTTGAACAGTTGTATAACAATATAAAAAAGTGCGGGATGGTGAATTCACCATCCCGCACTTTTACAAAATTATTTATTCTTCAGCCGGAGCTTCTGCTTCTGCTTGTTGTTGAAAACATTCTTTACAAAATACATCTTTTCCCGGTATTGGTTTGAATGGTACTTGTGTTTGAACTCCGCATTTTGAACATACGGTATCGTACATTCTTCTTTTTCTACGATTGTTTTTTCTTCTTGCCATTCTGCATTCCGGGCATCTTTTTGGTTTGTTAACCAGTCCTTTTTCAGCGTAAAATTCTTGTTCGCCGGCTGTGAAAGTGAATTCTTTTCCGCAGTCTTCACAGACTAATTGTTCGTCTTCGTACATTGTTTTTCTCCTAATTGCGTACTTTAGGTTTTAAAGAAACCATTGTTAATACATCTTATTGTACACTTTTTTTTTAATTTTGCAAGAGGTAGGGGTGAAGTTAAATATACATCATACCCCACCCGCATTTGCACGGCTCATAAAATTCGCCTGCAACTGCTCCCT
>CAMOQI010000159.1 GCA_946622835.1 uncultured Candidatus Melainabacteria bacterium | reverse complement strand
TTTAATCGGGTGACTGTCACGTGTTTTTGGTATGCGTTGATTAAGCTTGGAATAACCATCGCAGCCACAATCCCAATAATTCCAAGGGTAATCAAAACTTCTGCAAGAGTGAACCCTAAATTTTTACGGAACTTCTTCATAGGGTCTAAAACCATTGCACCAAGCGGGTTTTTATCTACCCCCCCCCTAAATGGTTGATATGATTAGGTTTTAGCATGTTTCAACCCCTCGCTTGTTCTAACTTCTATTAATATTCTAACGTATGTTTGAATATTTTTCAAGTGTATGGGGGGGGTAAATATATTTTTCCCTCCCCTAAAGAATAGGGGAGGGTGGCGGAGGCGCCAGCCGGAGCCGGGTGGGGTATGACATATATTTAACCTCACCCCTACCCCCTCTCCTAAAAATCAGGAGAGGGGAGATTTGTAACATGTCATTGCTGAGGAAGCGGGGGTAAATAAATTACCTCATTGAGGGGGAAGTGTGCAGCGTGCGTGAAAAATCTAATACCCTTTTTATAGGAAATTTTTGATTGCTACTTGAAAAACTCTAAAAAAAACTGTATTATAAACCTACTATGTCAGATGTCGAAAGCTTTAAACAATTAAAAGAGTTATTGGTTAGCCGGAATCACTCTGCGGATGATATTGCGCTTATTGAAAAAGCTTATAAGTTTGCTAAAAAAACTCACGACGGTCAATTTAGAATTTCCGGTGAACCGTATATTGTGCATCCTGTTGAGGTTGCAAAGATATTGGCAGAATTGGAAGCTGACACTCACACTATTGTTGCGGCATTTTTACATGATATTTTAGAAGATACTGACACAAAGCCGGAACTTATTAAAGAGCAGTTTGGGGATGACGTTCTAAATCTTGTGCAAGGGGTTACAAAGCTGGGTAAGTTAAAGTTTAAATCAAAAGAAGAAAGACAGGCAGAAAATTTCAGACGTTTATTTATTGCAATGGCAAATGACATAAGGGTTATTTTCCTGAAACTCGCGGACAGATTGCATAATATGCGTACCCTAAACTATATGTCTGAAGAGAAACAGAAAAAAATAGCACAGGAAACGTTGGATATTTTTGCGCCTTTGGCAAACCGCTTAGGTATTTATAAAATAAAAGCGGAGTTGGAAGATTTATCTTTGCGATATCTTGAACCGGAAAAATATTATGAAATTGCTCAACTTGTTGCACAAACAAAAGCAGACAGAGAATTGACGGTAAATCTGCTTATTGAAAAAATATCTCAAGATGTTAAAAAAAGCGGAATCAATGCACAAATTACCGGCAGAGCAAAGCATTATTATAGTATCTATGCAAAAATGAAACGCCAAAATGTAAAATTTGATGAATTATACGATATTACTGCTGTGCGCGTAATCGTTGATACCGTAAGAGAATGTTATGAAGTATTAGGGCTTATACATTCTCAGTTTAAGCCTATCCCCGGCCGTTTTAAAGATTATATTGCAATGCCAAAGGGTAATATGTACCAATCTTTGCACACATCGGTTATCGGTCCTCGTTCAAAACCTTTGGAGGTTCAAATAAGGACGTGGGAGATGCATCAGGTGGCTGAATACGGGGTTGCGGCACATTGGAGATATAAAGAAAAAGGTTCTCAAAAGGCGGATAATGCTTCGGATATGAAGTTTTCTTGGATGCATAAACTCGTTGAGTATGAAAAAGATATGAAAAATGCCCAAGATTTTGTAAAAAGTGTTAAATTAGATTTATTTTCAGATCAGGTATTTGCATTCACCCCAAACGGCGATGTTTTGGACTTACCAAAAGATGCTACTCCTGTTGATTTTTCATACAGAATTCACTCCGACGTCGGGCATAAAACTGTCGGTGCTTTAATCAATGGCAGGATTGTCCCTTTGAATACAAAAATTCAAAACGGAGATATTGTTGAGATTTTAACTTCAAAAACTCCTGCGCCGCGTCTTGATTGGTTAACTTTTGTTGTTACAAAGCAGGCTTCTCAAAAGATTAGGCAATGGTTTAAGAAAAATAACAGAGAAGAACACGTTAAGCTGGGCAAATCTAATCTTGAACATGAATTAACAAAGGCTGTTTTTGATGAATATTTGAAAAACGGTGAGTTTGATGGTGTTGCGAAAACTATGAACTATCAAACCGCGGATGATTTGTTCGCTGCTGTCGGGTATGGTGAAACAACGGTTAACAAGGTAATAAATAAACTTAAAAAACCGGTTGAAAAAAATCCGGAAGACAGCTTCCATCAATCAGGCAGAAAAAGTTCCAAAAAAGATATTGTCGGATTGGAAGGTCTGATGTATTCTTTTGCGATGTGTTGTTCTCCGATTCCGGGTGAGCCTATTGTCGGTGTTGTTACCAGATCTAAAGGGGTATCGGTGCATAGAGCCGATTGTAAAACTCTGGAAACCATCCCCCCTGAACGTTTGATGGATATTAAGTGGGCAGGTGTTAACACTAACAAAACTTATAATACAACCATAAGAATTGAAACGGCTGAGAAAATGGGGCTTTTAAAAGATGTTATTTCGGCTGTTTCCGATAATAATACTAACATCGTTAATGCTAACATTAAGACTAAAAATCATGTCGGGATTATTGAAATAGGGCTTGAACTTGACAATATTGATACTTTGAAAAAAGTTATAGCTTGTATTCAATCTTTGCCTGATGTATATAGTGTAAAACGTATTCAAACATCTTCTAATATGATGAAGAAGAATATTCCAAATAAAGTTCAAAAACCAAATAAACAAAAAAGATAAAGGAGACTACCATGATTATTGATATGCAGCAAATTTGTCAGATTTATTATTATTTAGCGGTGTTTTCGACAATTATATTTGCAATAAAACTCGCAATATTTACATTTGCCGGAGCTGATACCGAAGTGGTTGCCGATTTTAATACGGAAATTGATACGGATATTTCCTTTAATTTCTTTTCAATTCAATCAATTTTGGCATTTTTTATGGGTTTTGGTTGGATGGGATACGCAGGGATCAGGCAATTTGGCATGAACAATGCTCAACATATCACGGTTGCAATTCTTGTTGGTTTGTTGTTTATGTTTATAACATCGGGGCTTTTCTTTTGGGTTAAAAAGCTTGAAAAGACCGTTAAAAAAGATAAAGCAAGTGCAACAGGGAAGCTTGGTAAGGCATATACTAACTTTGCTCCTAAAGCAAGCGGGCAAGTTGAAATTGATATAAACGGCCAACTTTGTGTTGTTGAAGCTATAAATTCTACGGAAGAAGAAATTAAAGCTTTTGAAAATATAAAAGTTGAAAAAGTTGAAGATGATAAGTTATACATTGTAAAAGCATAACGGATTACACTAATTCAGAAAAGGAGAGAAAAATGTTCGGATTATGGTCAGCATTAGTACTCATCTTGGTATCGGTTATAGTTTTCATTGCTAATCGATACAAAAGATGTCCGTCAAACAAAATTATTGTTGTTTACGGTAAAACAGGCGGTGAAAAAACTGCAAAATGTGTTCACGGCGGCGGAACTTTCATTATCCCGTTAATTCAGGATTATGGAGTATTGTCATTAGAACCTATGACAACAGATATTGATTTAAAAGGAGCGCTTTCAAAAGGGAATATACGTGTTGCGGTCCCATCTACATTTACTTTTGGGATTTCAACAGACCCAAGAATCATGATAAATGCGGCAGAACGTCTTTTAGGTCTGTCTAAAACCGATGTTATTACTCAAGCAAGTGATATCATCTTGGGTCAATTACGTCTTGCGATTGCCACTTTGACAATTGAAGAAATAAACCAAGACAGAGAAAAGTTTTTGGAGCAAATTAACGCAAACGTTAATACCGAGTTGAATAAAATCGGACTTGAAATTATTAACGTAAACATCAAAGATATTACGGATGAAT
>CAMOQI010000158.1 GCA_946622835.1 uncultured Candidatus Melainabacteria bacterium | reverse complement strand
CTTGATGTTTTATATGCCGACAATTACATAAATAACGACGGATTTGACAAAAAAACATATTTCAAAAGTATTGAAAAAACTTGGGAAACTTGCAAAGATATCTCATATACAACAAAAATATTATCAATCGAAGTTAACGGAGATAATGCTGTTGTAAATGTCGAAGAAACAGCCTCCGGAACTATTACGGACAATCTCGGAGATAACATTCCGATTGCCGGTGAAATTCATTCAAACTCTAAAGGCATCTATTATTTGAGCAAGCTCGATGGAAAATGGTACATTTCCGGAGAAAATTCTCTTAGTGATGAGTCCTCTTTGCTATACGGGGATGCAAGTTTTATGAATATTGAACTCCAAACCCCAATTCAAGTTGCAGCAGGAGAAACCTATTCGGTTATGCTAAAAGTAGATGCAGGTGATGATACTTTTATTATAGGCTCGATAGACAATGACCCCGTAACATATCCGTCTAACACTCCCAAAAGTGAGTTAAGAACATTAAGCCCTTCCAAAACTCTTGAACGCTTTATCAAAGCTAATTCTGATAATATAAATGAATATGCCGTTGCATCCATGGCTATTTCAAAAGTGAGAAGAATAGCTCCCGATGATATCAGAATATATATGGCAGGACTTGCCTGTGTTATGAAAAGAATAAACGTCATTCCAAAAAACAATTTCATTAAAATAGAGGATTAAAATGAATTCAAATATTATAGGCAAATACTTATTTTTAATCGCAAGTTTTATTTTCTGGCTGTTTTTAGCCCTATTTTCATCAAGACTTATTGTAGATAATCTAACCTCAGGACACGAATATTCAAATTTCTTATTCAATTTGCATTATATTAAAAACTCGGGTGCTGCATTCAGCCTGTTCCAAAACGCAAGAGAATTTCTGATAATTGTTTCAATTGTTGCAACAACTTTATTATTTGGATTTGTGCATTATCACATTCGCTCAATACATTATCTTTCAATTTCGTTTATTGCCCTTTTGAGTGCAGGAATTATGAGCAACTGCCACGAAAGAATCGTGCTCGGGTATGTTAGAGATTATATTCAACTTAATAATATAAATTTTCCGATTTTTAACGTTGCAGATATTTTTATTACCGTCGGCGTCATAGCTTTGGTAGTCATTCTGCTTTATTTTAAAGGTAGATAATCAATGCTTTTGATAATTGATGAAAATTCGGATAACATCAGACTCGATTTGTTTTTAGCAAATTTACACGGCGATACTTCCCGCTCAAAAATTCAAAACAGTATTAAATCCGGCAAAATCAAGGTTAACAACGAAATAAAAAAACCTTCTTATATCTTGAGATTAGCAGACAAGATAGAATTTGAAAATATTGAACAATCTTTATTGCCCAAAATTGAGCCGGAAAATATTGAATTGGATGTTGTTTGGGAAGATGAAAATATGGCGGTTATAAATAAACCTTCCGGCATGCTCACACACCCCACGGTATCAGAAACTTCCCGCACCTTAGTTAACGCCTTACTTTTCAAATACGGACAAAATTTGTCGGATATAAACGGAGATTTCAGACGCGGAATTGTTCACAGACTCGACAGAAACACCTCCGGACTTATTATGATAGCAAAAAATAACAAAACTCACCAATACTTGAGTGAACTTATTAAAAATCATAATTTAACAAAAAAATATCGCGCAATCCTCAAAGGCAGCTACCCTGTCGATGAAGAAATAATACAAGCCCCGATTTCAAGGCATAAAACTCAACCCCATAAAATGACTGTATCTCAAGATGGTAAACCAAGTACAACAATTCTAAAAGTACTTGAAAGATTTAAAGAAGCAACATATGTTGAATTAAACCTTATAACAGGAAGAACCCATCAAATAAGAGTTCATATGAGTTACAAAAATCATCCCGTTTTTAATGACACTTTGTACGGTGCCGGAATGGGAAAAATTAAAACAGATGAACAGGTTTTACAATCTTTTTATCTGAAATTTGCAAAACCTTTTTCATCGGAGATAATTGAATTAGAAATAGAACCGGATGAAAAAATCAAAAAAGTTCTGAATTACTTTAAAAACAGGAGAGTTTAAATGAAAAGAGTCTTTATGGCATTCAGTATACTTATGGTTTTAGCCGTAATATATTTATGCTTAATAAATTTTGAAAACTATGCGGGAGTAAATTTTTCCACCCTTAGCGGAGAAATATTCTCAAAGGCAATAAGAGTTTCAACATACACAACCCTTATAATGCTATCGGGAATTTTCGTCGGAGCCGGCACTGTTTATATGTTTTTGGCAGCGCAAAAAGATAAAGTTAAAGCATACAAAAGAGAGCTTGAAAAAAGTTCAATTACAGGTGCAGACAGCGCATCAAGAGTAGAAGTTTTGGAAGCTAAAATAAAAACTCTTGAAAAAGCATTTAATACCGTTATTGATGAAAGAACCCAACTTGAAGTTCAAATAAAATCACTCAATTCCGAAATTGATAGTATTCGCAAAAAACACGACTAATATTCATAAAGATTTTTTACCAGCAAAACAACAAGCTCTTTGAATTTTGATTTTGCAGCACCTGTTGTTTCAATAACTTCTTCGTGCGAAAGCTTTCTTGATGAAATTCCGCTTGCATAATTTGAAATACAGCTTATACCAACAACTTTCAACCCGCAGTAGCATGCAACAATTGCTTCAGGAACGGTTGACATCCCGACAACATCGGCACCCCATATTCTTGCAGCATTAATTTCTGCCGGCGTTTCGTAACTCGGTCCTGATGCCGCCATATAAACACCGTGCTTCAAATTTATATCCAATTTCTTTGCAGCCAAATCGGCAAGTTTTATATAATCTTTAGTATAAACCTCACTCATATCGGGAAATCTCGGCCCAAAATCTTCATCATTTTCTCCGATTAAAGGATTTATGCCCATATGATTTATATGATCCGTTATCACCATTAAATCTCCGGGGCGAAAGCTCTTATTTATTGCACCTGCGGCATTTGTTATAATAACAGTTTCTACTCCAAGCTTTTTCATAACTCGTATCGGGTAGGTTACTGCGCGCATGGAATGACCCTCGTAATAATGATATCTTCCTTGCATCATAACGACTTTTCGCCTGCCTATGTGTCCAAAAACAAGCTGACCCTTGTGGCCATGAACTGAAGATTTTTCAAATCCGGGAATTTTTTCATAAGGAATGGAGTATTCTTGGTACTCATCTGCCAATTCTCCCAAACCTGAACCTAAAATTATACCTATTTCCGGTTGAAAATAATCCGTAAATGTTTCAATATAATCTATTGTATCTTTTATCATTAACCCCACTCCTTAAAACCAAAATTACAAAAATACACAAGAACTCTCATAATTCTTGTGCATTTTTAACAATTATCCTACCAATCTGTTATCATCAGCTTCAGATGCTTTAACCATCAGTGCATGCTCAACAGGGTTTTCCTTTGAATATGTTGTTTCATGCATTTCTTCAAACCCAAAATCTTCACGGGCTTTTCTTGCTTGGTTTTCATCAACAATTTTCTTTGCCAATTCTGCGATTTCGTATACCAATTTATATCTGTTATCGGTATTTTCATTTAAATCCCACGCTACTTTTATAATTTGATCCATTAAATTAAACCTCACTGTTAGTACATTTCAATAATATAACATAAATAATTTTTCTGCAAGGGGTAGGGGTAAATATCTCTCCCCCCTCCCAAGCCCTCCCCCGCCAGTGGGGAGGGAATAATATATTTACCCCCGCTTCCTCAGAATGACCTGTCATGTCATCCTGAGGCTTTAGCCGAAGGATCTGAATATACACAGATTCTTCGGTCGCTTCGCTCCCTCTGCAATGACATGTTCCATTCTCCCCTCTCCTGATTTTTAGGAGAGGGGCAGGGGTGAGGTTAAATATACATC
>CAMOQI010000157.1 GCA_946622835.1 uncultured Candidatus Melainabacteria bacterium | reverse complement strand
CGCCGCTATTATTGACCCCTCACCCTAACCCTCTCCCACAAGGGGCGAGGGAATACGTAAGTTGGGCATTCCGGCACAATAGGCAACTTTGTAAACTTTTGTAACAAAAACCTCAAAAACGTAGCCATGTCATTAAAGATTATTAAAAACATGCCGTAATTATGTATGTGAGTAAAAGATAAGGAGTGCCGAAAATGACAATCGAGTTTAACAAATTAAACAGATACGAGCTGTTAATCGGTAAAAATCTTCCGAAAGAAACTAAAGAATCAAAGGAAGCAAAGGAAGTAAAAGAAGCGGTAGTACAGCAATCGTTCAAGGGTTTGGAAAATGAAACAGATTTATTGACCAAAAATACTCAAGCTTTGTATGGAGTTCAAATAGGAAAATTCACGGCTGAAGATAAGGATTTGGCTGACAAAACAAATGAGATTTTGGCAAGTTTGGGATATAACTACAAGGTTTCAGCTGCACAGGTTGCGAGTGTAGCAAACGGAGTAAAAACCGTAGTGCAACCTGGGATGCAGTTGGCAGAAGACGGTGCCGTTGCGGCTCATATTATGGACCCTAACGGACCGTTTGCAGATTTATTTGCATAAAGACTTATAAATATACTATACTTACTCACACAAAAATAAGATTTTTCTTTAAGCCGTATGACAAAGCTCAAACGGCTTTTTAATTTTTTTGTGAGATATCAGTAGCAAAAAAATTTTTTTTGGTATTACTATATCATAGTGTATAAAATTAGGGGTTTTGATGAAAGTGGATATGAGGATTAATCGTGTTAATTCAACATATTTTACGGGAAATATAATTGATTCACATATGCATGTTGGTAATTGGGTTGATAATGCGCAAATTTACAATTATACAAATGACATTGATGTCTTTATTAAACAACCTTTGAAAAATGGTGATAATGTTGAAAAAATCATTGTTTCAAATCTTGATTGTATGCAGAAAAATTTGAAATCAGATAAAATAGAGTTTCTTGCGGATGAATTGAAAGGTAATGAAGATTTATTAAAATTGGCTAAAGACAATAAAAAAATTATTCCTATTGCCGTTTGTCAGCCCGGATATGGCTCAGTTCAAAACATAAAAACTCTTTATAAAAGATATCCAAACAAATTTTATGGATTGAAATTCCATCCGGAATGTCTGAATATTTCGGCAGATTCTAATTTATATAATCCTTACTTGGAATTTGCACAAAAGAAGAAGATACCTTGCCTGTTCCATTCGGGTCGAACTTTTGAGTGTATTTATCCAAACGGTTATCTGGAGGGTTCTGCAAAATATTCTCAGCCTGAGATGATATATAGTCTTGCAAAAAGGTATAAAAATGTTCCGGTAATTATGGCACATATGGGCGGAAATGATTTTAAGAACAGTCAAATAGCGGTGGATAAAATTATAAATTCTATAAAAAATAATGATGCAAAATTGTATGCGGATATTTCATGGGTAGATTGTAACAATTCGGCAAAACCGGCTATTATTGATGCCATAAAACGCTTAAAGCAAGAAAAAGGCGGAATAGACAGATTACTTTTCGGCTCGGATGCCCCGCTTGGTAGGTTTTCAAGTCAAGGTGAAAATGGTGTAAGCTCTTATAATGCATACTCGCAAAATGTTGAGGATATAAAAGTTGCGATTAAAAAAGAGTTTGGCAGTGAAGCCGATGAAATAATTGAAAAGATTTTTTATAAAAATTCGGAAGCTCTGTTTTTAACTAAAAATACCAAGATTTCAAAATCTAAAGTAGGAAAATTTATTTTAGCAGGACTAT
Source organism: uncultured Candidatus Melainabacteria bacterium (assembly GCA_946622835.1). Classification (GTDB taxonomy): domain Bacteria; phylum Cyanobacteriota; class Vampirovibrionia; order Gastranaerophilales; family Gastranaerophilaceae; genus Zag111. Next base: position 2,149 of record CAMOQI010000157.1, on the reverse strand, counting down.
CTGTTATTGCATTTGCTGTTTTAACTTCATTGTATTTAAAAAATTTCAAGACCGATTCTACATCAAAAAGATGAAATCATTTTCCCAAAAATCATGTTAGTGTTACAATTTAACTATGGCAGGTTCGTGGGAAGAATTAGTATCGAAAATTAAAGACAGGCTTGATATTGTAGATGTAATATCGGAGCAGGTTGTTTTGAAAAAACGCGGAAACAGTTATTGGGGATTATGTCCGTTTCATAATGATAAAAACCCTTCGTTTTGTGTTACTCCGCATATGGGAATATATAAATGTTTTAGCTGCGGTGAAGCCGGCGATGCTTTAAAATTTATAATGAAAACACGAAACATAGATTTTAAAGATTTAATTGTGGAGCTTGCTAATCGTTTCGGTTTTGAGGTTCCCCAGTCGCATTCTAAAGACAGCGGATATAAGGAATTGAAAGAGCAAATGCTCAAAGCAACACGTGCTGCTGCTATATATTATAATAATTTGCTGCTTAAAAACAGTGATGAAAACGCTGAAATCGCAAATAAGTATCTTGAAAAAAGAGGAATAAATTCAGAAATCATTAAAAAATTCCATATTGGAGTTGCCTCTAAATCTGCAACAATGTTGTATGATGAACTTCGTAAAGATTTTTCAAATGATGTTTTGGAAAAAGCGGGGCTTATCATAAAAAGCGATAAAGGCGGGTATATAGACAGATTTAGAAACAGAGTTATTATTCCTATTCAAAGTGAAAGTGGTGAATTTGTTGCGTTTGGCGCAAGAGCTTTAGAAGACGGTCAAAATCCAAAGTACCTTAATTCTTCGGATTCTTTGATTTATAATAAAAGTAAAATTTTATACGGTTTGTACACTGCAAAAGATGCAATTCGGCAAGAGGATTCGGTAATATTGATGGAAGGGTATTTTGATGTAATCTCTTCTCAAGCGCATGGGATAGAAAATTGTGTTGCATCTTGCGGAACATCCTTAACCTCAGATCATGTTAAATTATTATCCCGTTATACAAAATCAAGAAAGATATATCTGTCGTTTGATACAGATAGCGCCGGTCAAAAGGCAACAACACGCGGGGCAGAAGTTATAAAAGATGTTTTTGCGGGTTTGGGTGATATAAAACAGTTTGATGAGAGTTATATTTCGTCTGATAAAGATAAATATGCTTGTGAAATAAGGGTTATTGCTCCGCCGGAAGGTAAGGATCCCGATGAATTTGTGCGTTCGGTCGGAGCTGATGCTTATAAAATGTATATGGAAAAAGCACCTTTGTTTATTGATTTTCAACTGGAACAAATCTTAAAACAAAAAGATGAATACAAAACCCCGCAAGAAAAAGCGCAGTACGTAAAAACAATTATTCCTGTATTGGCGGAGATAAAAAACAGAGTAATTCGTTCGGAATATGTTGATATGGTGGCGCAATCCATCGGAATTGATGCAGGGGCAATTCATTCGGAAATTCGTGTTTTTGAGCGTGCAAATTTTACGCAATCTGATAGAATTGTTAAGAATGTAACAAAAAATCAAACAATCCAACAAAAAGCGCAAAAAAATTTATTGAGCGTTTTTCTAGTACCCGACAGCCCTCTGACATTTACCCAAATAAATGAAATGATGGCACAAGTTACATTTGATGATGAAATATTAATAAATGTAAAATCTACAATTGACAAATTGATATGTACCGTAAATAATGTGAAAGAATTAATCGAACATTTGTACACGGAATTTGTTGATAACCCTGAATCTCAGACGGTTCTACAGGAGTTAATAGCATTATCGGAAGTATATAAAGACCTTGATGAAAATGACTTCATAAATGTTATAAACGAGACGATAGCAAAAATCAATCGCATTAAACACGAAAAAGAAGCAAAACAAATTAAAAGTCTTTATAAAGGGGTGGATGATGATGACCCCAAAGCACTCGAAATTCAAATGCAGCTAAGAGATAAGATAAAAAATTTAAGGCAATCGGAGAAAATTTAAATGAGTAAAAAAAGACAAGCAAGCTCTTCAGTAGTCAGTGTTATGGAAGAAGAAACGCTGGATTTACAAGATATTGGTGAAGATACGGGTATAGATTCTGAAAATGATAATATAAATTATATGAACGTTGATATTTCAACGGATAATATT
>CAMOQI010000156.1 GCA_946622835.1 uncultured Candidatus Melainabacteria bacterium | reverse complement strand
AATTCCCTAAAAAATCTTTTTGACGGAATGATTATTTGTTCTGTTTGTCCGGAGGGTTTTACTATTTCGCGTATGATTTTAACATTGGGGGAATACATGCTTAAAAGAGCTTCGTCGTATGTGTTTGCGCGGTTGGTGAATTTGTTAAAAAAATCTAATGCTTCTTTTGTTGTAATTGCATTTGCGCATGTCATTGTTATTGTAAAGATGCTTATCAGTGCTAATTTCAATTTCATATTTAAAATTTCCTGTTTAGTAATGTTCCGTTGTAAGCTTTATCAAAAAGAACAATTATTTCTATAACCGTTTGTTTAATTTGGGGTATAATAATTTTTATGAAAAGAAAAATTCTTATAGTTGATGATGTTCCCGGTTGGGTGAGGTTTCACAGGGCAAATATTGAATATTTAGATATGTCGGATATCGAAATTGAAGAGGCTTTTAGCGCGAGGGAGGCTCTTTCGAAAATAGAAAGCGGTATTGATAATCCGTATAGCGTGATATTCACTGATTTGCAGATGGAAAGTGATTTTTTGCCCCTAACAGCGGGTGAATGGCTTATAAAACAAATAAAAACTTATGATAAGTATTACAAAAATACAAAAATCGTTATTGTTTCCGCTTCTCCGATAATAGAGATAATCGCCAAACGCAATGGGATATTTTTTGTTGCGAAAACAGTTATAAGAAATTCAGATGCAAAAATTTATGAAAAGTATTTGAAATAATGCTTGTGTATTTATGTTATACTTAAACTTGTTGACATGGTTTAAAAGGGGTATGGTTATGAATGTAAACAAAAATTATGAAAATATATCAGACAGTTATTTGTTTTCAACGATTGCAAAAAAAGTAAATGAATATTCGCACGCAAATCCTGATAAACAAATTATAAAACTTGGCATTGGGGATGTAACACTCCCTTTGTGCGGGGTTGTTGTTGAGGCATTAAAATCGGCGTCTGACCAGATGGGTGTAAAAGAAACTTTCAGAGGATACGGACCTGAGCAGGGTTATGATTTTTTAAGGCAAGAGGTTCAAAAGTATTATAAAACTCATGATGTGGCGCTTGATTCGGATGAAATTTTTATATCTGACGGTGCAAAATCGGATTTAGGGAATATTTTAGATTTGTTTTCGCAAGATAATACCGTACTTGTGCCTGACCCTGTTTATCCTGTGTATGTTGATACAAATACTATGGCAGGAAGAAAAATTATTTATGCGGATGCGAATGAAGCGAATGATTTTTTGCCGTTGCCTGATGAGAGTATAAAAGCGGATATAATCTATATGTGTTCTCCAAACAATCCCACCGGTGCTGTTTATAATAAGGAACAGCTTAAAAAGTGGGTTGATTACGCAAATAAAAATCATGCGGTTATTCTTTTTGATTCGGCGTATGAATGTTTTATAACAGATGCAAGTTTGCCAAGAAGTATTTATGAAGTAGAGGGTGCAAAAACTTGTGCAATAGAGTTTTGTTCATTATCAAAAATGGCAGGATTTACCGGAACAAGATGCGGGTGGACTGTTGTTCCGAAAAATTTAGAAAACGGTTTATTAAATAAAATGTGGCTGCGCCGTCAGACAACAAAGTTTAACGGAGTTTCATACATTGTACAAAAAGGTGCTCAGGCTGTATTTTCAGCAGAAGGGCAAAAGGAGATTCAGCAAAATCTTAACTATTATAAAGAAAATGCCAAGCTTATATCTGATTGTCTTACAAAACATAATATCTGGCACATCGGCGGCAAGCATTCACCTTATATTTGGTTGAAATGTCCCAATAATATGACATCTTGGGAGTTTTTTGATTATCTGTTGGAAAATGTTCAAATAGTCGGAACTCCCGGTTCAGGATTTGGGAAAAACGGGGAAGGTTTCTTTAGGCTTACATCGTTTGGCAGTCGTGAAAATACCCAAAAAGCGGTCGATAGACTTGAAAATTTTTTGGAATAGAATTATAATTAATCGTGTAAATAAAAAGGGGCCCCAAATAGGTTCCTTTTTTTATAGGGGTTATGATATGATAACAAAAGAAGTGAATGAATGGATTAGGAAAATAGAAAAGGGTAATTATTCGTCCTGGGAAATTATGGAAGACTTTGTCAATATGTCCAAACATATGACAGCAAAAGAGATGGAGCAAGTTAAAAAGCGTTTGGAACAGCATTTGAATAAATAAAAATAAATTTCTTTTAAATCAATTTGGTTGTGCTAAAATATTATAACAGAATGGGGAAGTGAGTGATGACCAATAAAATAAAATGCCCGAAATGCGGACACGAAATTGATATTGAAAATTTAATCCAAGCGGGGGCGAAAGAAACACTTGAAAAAGAATTAGAGGCACAACGAAATGACTTTGTGCGCGAAAAAGAGCGCGCTATAGAACAAGCCTTAATTGCTCAAAAAAATGAGTTTAAAATTAAAGAAGAAAAAATAAAAAAATCTTTGATAGAAGAACAACAAGAAGCTTATCAGGAGCTTGAAAAAGAACTGGCGCAAAAATCGGAACAATTGAAGGAATATAATAAATTAAAAGCCGAAAAATCACGTCTTGAACGTGAAAAAGAGGAAATGTTTGAAAGAATTACGGCAGATGCCGAGAAAAACTTCGGGCAAAAACTTTTGGAAGAAAAACAAAAACTTCAAAAAAATGCTGAAGAAAAATTTGAACTAAAGATAAAAGAACTTGAAAAACAATTAGAAGACCAAAAACAATTAACAGAAGAGATGAAAAAACGTCAAGAACAAGGTTCTATGCAATTGCAAGGAGAAGTTCAAGAGCTTGCAATAGAAGAATTTTTACGTCAAAACTTCAAGTATGATGAGATTTTAGAAGTTGGCAAAGGCGATATGGGTGCGGATACAATTCAAGTTGTTCATACCCTGCAAAAGCAAAATTGCGGTTCAATATATTATGAAAGCAAGCGTACAAAGGTATTTAACCAAGATTGGATTGCGAAATTCAAAAATGATATTCAATCAAAAGGTGCTGATATCGGGGTTTTGGTTACTGCAATTTATCCTAAAGATATGACCAGAATGGGGCTTCGCGAGGGTATTTATATTTGTACGTATGAAGAATTTAAGGCATTGAGTCATATTTTGCGCGAAAATATAATAAAACTTTCCGAAGTCACGTCATTGCAGGAAAACAGGCATGAAAAAAGTGCGCTTTTGTATAATTTTTTGACCAGCACCGAGTTCAGATTTCAACTGGAAACCATTGTAAACGCTTTTGTTGAGATGCAAAAAGATTTGGAATCAGAAAAACGTGCGATGAATAAATTATGGAAGAAAAGAGAAAAAGAGATTACAAATGTAATTTCTGCCACAACAGATATGTACGGCTCAATTCAAGGGATTGCCGGGAATGCAATAAAACCTGTAGAACAGCTTGAGATGCCGCTTATCGGGACAATAGATGAATGAGAAGATTATAATGCCAACTAATTTTGATTTTTTAAAAGGTTCAGATAAAAACTTATACGAAATAATTTCTGATGCGGAGATGCTTTATCGAGATGAGTATTACGAACAGTGCATCACCCAAACTCGTAAATTTGCGGAAAATGTTTGCAAAAAAACTTTGGGTTCTTTGCGAACAACAGAAGAAACCTTTGACCAGATGCTTGAAACCCTTAAAGATAATTCAAACGGCTCAGATGAAGAAAAAGAGTTTATTGAAGATTTATATTTTTTGAAAAAGTGCGGAAATCAAGTTGTTCACTCTTCAAAATCAGACCAGAACGGACTTGACGCGCTGGAGTGTTTGCAAAGAGCCTTTGAAGTTGCCATAAATTATGCGGTTTATATTAAAAAAGCAGGGAAAGATAAATTGGATCTGCATTTTGATATAGATCTTCTTGCTACAGGCAAAAAAAATAAATCACTTGCCCGAAAATACCTAAAAGCCAAGGAGGCAGGTATTAATGTGAAAGAGAACAAAAC
>CAMOQI010000155.1 GCA_946622835.1 uncultured Candidatus Melainabacteria bacterium | reverse complement strand
TTCTTTGCCCGACGCTTATGTTGGATGTTGGGCAAGTATGCCCAACCTACATGCTCCTATTCTTTAGGAGAGGGAATAAGTAAAACCGTAACGAACTTATCCGACTTATCCTACTTATCGGATTTATCTAACCATTCTGAAAAGATTTTCAAAGCAATTTCCAATTTTTCAAAATTGTTGCCAAAACCGATGCGTAAATAACCGTCCAATTCCATCGTTTCACCCGGTAAAATCATTACACCCGTGTCTTTTTGCAATCCGGCACATAAATCCGTTGAGCTTATGGGTAAATCATAATGTACAAATGCTGTTGTTCCTGCTTTCGGCTCTACAAGACGGATTTTTGATTCGTTTTTTGCCCAATCAAGTAAAATCTTTTTACCTGTTAGTAACTTTTTTATATTTTGTTCGATAATTTTATCCTTATTTTCAATAGCAATTGAGGCAAAGTAGTCATCTAAAATCCCTACGCTTATTGTATTATATTCTCTGTGTGAATTCACCGATGAGATTATATCAGATGCCGCACACACCCAGCCCAATCGCAAACCCGCAAGCGAAAACACTTTTGACATACTGCCTGTTGAAATCCCTTTTTCATAAATATCCGCAACAGAAACCCCAAAAGAATTCCCCTGATGGTTCAAACCTCTGTACACTTCATCACAAAGAATATACGCTCCGCATCTATCCGCAATTTCAACAATTTTATATAGCATTTCATCAGGAATGATAGCTCCGGTTGGGTTATTCGGATTATTCATACAAATAATTTTTGTATCGTTTCCTACAATTTGCTCCAATTCTTTCAAATCCGGCAGCCAGCCGTTTTTTTCTTTTAGAAAGTATAATTTTACGTCTGCACCGATTGATTTTGGGATTGAATAATGCTGCTGATATGTCGGAACAATTGAAACAACTTTATCACTCGGCTCCACAAGCGCCAGCATCACAAGCTGATTTGCACCGATAGCCCCATGGGTAATCGTAATATTTGAAATATTTTGCTTCTCATACAAAGTTGAAACAGCACTCCTAAGCCTCTCACTTCCATATATTTCACCATAATTTAATTTCTTATTAAAAACATCTTCATAATCTTGTGCGGTTAATTCAAGCAATTCGCTTATAGAAAGGGGCTCTATACAAGTGTCTGCCAAATCATAGAGTGCATCTTTTTCATATTTATTAAACCATTTTTCAACTTTAAAAGTATCTATTTTCATAGAAGAATTATAATACGAAAATACCAACAAATACGCTTTTATGGTATAATAAATCGGAAAGAAAAAATTATGCAAAAAGGTTTATTTATTACATTTGAAGGAGCTGATGGGTGCGGAAAGTCAACCCAAATGAAGCTTTTAAAAGAATTTTTAGAAAATAAAGGTCATGAAGTAGTTATAACACGTGAACCCGGTGCAATAGGATTGGGAGAACGAGTTAGGGAGATTTTGCTGAATTACGACGGAGAAGTTTCAAACAGATGTGAATCTTTTTTGTTTTTGGCAGACAGAGCTCAAAATATTGATATAATTGTAAAACCCGCAATTCAACAAGGCAAAATCGTTCTATGCGACAGGCATACAGACAGCACAGTAGCATACCAAGGGTATGGCAGAGGTCTTGATATAAACGAAATAAATAAACTCAACAACATTGCCACAAATAATTTAAAACCTGATTTAACCTATCTTTTTGATGTTGATATTGAAACTTCGATGCAAAGAGTAGGGCAAAACAAAGACCGCATGGAAAGCGCAGGAAAAGAATTTTTTAACAAAGTTCGTCATGGTTATCTTGAACTTGCAAAAAATGAACCAAACAGAATTAAAGTCATAGATTCCACAAAAAATATTGAATCCGTTTTTGAAGACGTTTTAAAAGAAATTAAGAATTATATATGAACTAAACTCTTTTGTTAAGACTATGCATTTGATTCAGGGTATTATTCTGTTTGAATATTATATCGCTGCCGGCAAATGTTGCAGGCACAGTTTGAACATCTTTATCCGAATTAATTTTTGGAGCAACATCATATGTTTTTATTGAGCGCTTACCTGTCAGACGCTGCATAAAGTTATAATACCCTTTTTTAAATCCGGTAGAGTTATTTTGTTCTGCTTCAATATTTAACAACTCATCTCTGGTATGCGGTTTTATAGGCATTCCGACCGATGATCTTGTAAGCATTTCGCCAAGTGTTGTATCAACAAGAGTTACAACACTCATTCCCAAAAGTGACGCATTATATTGATTTCTAAATGTTGAATTAAACAAATCAATTAAAAGTGTTTGATAAAATAACCTTGAACCTTCTTGAACAAATCTTTCTTTAAATTTGGTGCTTGCACCATCTTTATCATTTCCGTTTGACTTTAGCATTACCATATTATAATTATCTGTCATTAAGAACCAAATTGTGGCAATTGATGCGGCTGTTTTTGCCAAGTTTGAAAGCTCCGCATTAGAAACACTGGATAATGAGTCTTCATTCCAAGCTTTGAGTAAATTAACTTGTACATAATCTTTAAATTCATCTTTGTTAAAGTTTTTCTTAGATGCTTGCTTGTATATTTTATTAAAACTGTTTGCCAAAGCATCAAGCTCGGTCGTTTTTCCAGATATCTTCGGAACTTTTCTAAAGACACTTAAAAGTTTTTCATCAATCATCCAATAAGGGAGCGTGACAGTATTCCACATAAATTTAAACGGCGCAATCACAAAATTCACAAGAGGTTTAACTTTTTTATCTTTTTTGCCAAAATCATAAATCGGATTTCCGTCTTTTGTAATTTTTAATGCGGATTTACCGACAGATTCATATTTCTTTGCAAGAATCTCAAACCCGCCCTCTTTTAATGCTTTTATTACCTGATTAAATTGTTCGGGTTTTACATAGAAATTCTCTACCGTAATTTTTTTATAAAAATCAGAAAACGGACGATATATTACTTTATCTTCAAACAACTTGACGGCATAATTTAATCTTCTTTGTTCTTGTGTCATTTTTTCATATTTTACGGGGTTTAAATTTTTCATTGCAGAATCATAAGCGTTGAAAGCCTTTTCTATACCTAATTTTTCATATAAATCCGAATTTTTAATTTTTAAATTATCAAAATAATTAACAGCAGCCTTTTTCACGACAGGCAAGTTTTTGATTCCTTTTATGCCATACCCCAAACCAAGAATAACAGCAGATGCTTTCATTAAAGTATCAAATGATAACAAAGGTTTTTGTTGTTCTTTTTCCTGTGGTTTTTTAAGTCCGGTTGAAGAAATTTCTTTACTTTTTTGTATTTGAATATTTGCTTCAATGGCTTTATTACGCACATTTTCAGCTCTTGCCTGTTCAGGAGTTAATCTTGTTATATGCTTCCCGTTTGTCAAACGTGAAAACATCTCGGTTACCAATACGGTTATACCGGTTGTTAATACTATACCAAACTTAGATTTGTTAATAAATTTTTGGAATGCACCCATCGTCACAAGAGTTAAATATCCGCTTGTTAAAATTCTGCTGACTTCCTGCCTGAATCTTACCTTTCTTTCATGTTCCGCCGCTTTTGAATCATCATCCATCATACGAGAAAGATTATACGCATCATTTGCCAAAAATATTGCAGGCGGAAGACCTGATACAAGTCTATTTAAAGCTCTTTCATGCTTGGTATCATAATTCCCTGATTTTAAATCAAACATCTTTAATTCTGCCTTGAAAGCTTCTGAGCCAAGACTGGAATCCACATCAGCCTCTATCTTTAATTTTTCTGCTTTTGTTAAAGAGTCTGTATCTTTTCCAAGAGTTTTAGCATATTTTTCTAATGCTTGATTGATTTTTATATCTCTAAAAGTTATCATTCCCCTGAGAGAATCAACTTTTGCATCAATTTTTGAACGCTGTCTGATATTTTTAAACAAAGGTTTTTTCTTATGGAATAATAATGCTGTAGGATATTTAG
>CAMOQI010000154.1 GCA_946622835.1 uncultured Candidatus Melainabacteria bacterium | reverse complement strand
AGGGTAGCCGATTGAATCCGCAATAGATACAGCTTCATCTTCAGATTTTGCAAATCCTGATTTACATACTCTGATACCATAAGCATCTAATACATCAATAGACTCTCTTGTGGTTAGCTGTTCTCTGCCTTCTGTTAAAGATTGTTTGATTATGCTTGCAGCTCTTTCATGATCAACATCGTATACGGGGATTTTGCCTTCCGGTCTTTCAATCCATTTTCTTTGTTGGTTAAGTCTGTTGAAACCGTCAGCAGCTTCTTCAGCATACATGAAAAACGGCATATTAACGTCCATATCGGATAATGCTGTAAAGAATTCTGATTTTGTCATAAATACGCCGATAACAGGTTTTTGAGGATATGCTGCTTTGATTTCCATAACGGCTTTTGCAACATCAATATCTTTTAAACCTAAGAACGGCAAGTAAATAACCATAATCATATCAACATTCGGGTCAGCAATAACTGTTTCGAGTGTTTGTTTGTAGTGTTCGATAGGAGCTGAAGCAATCATATCGATAGGGTTTTTAACACTGGCAGCAGAAGGTAAGAAACTTCTTAATTTTTCTTTTGTTTCATCTGTAATTTTAGCCATTTGCATACCGTATTCGCAAACCGCATCGGTTGCCATAATGCCGGGGCCGCCTGAGTTAGTAATAATTGCAACTCTGTCGCCTTTTGGTATAGGGCAATTTGCAAAAACTTTTGCGGTTGCAAAAAGATTTTTCAATGAATATTCTCTGATTACGCCTGATTGATTTAATAAAGCGTTAGCCGCCTTATCAGCACCTGCTAATGAACCTGTATGAGAAGATGCGGCAGAAGCACCTGCTGCGGATCTTCCCGCTTTCAATGCTAAAATCGGTTTTTTCTTAGAAATTCTTGATGCTAATTTGCGGAAATTTGAAGGATTTTGAATAGATTCCATATATAAAAGAATTTGTTCAACATCGTCTTCATTTTCCCAGTATTCCATAGCCGTTTCGGCGTTAACATCAGCTTGGTTCCCGATAGAGATAAATTGTGCAAAGCCTAAGTTAAGGTCTTTAAGGATATTCAAAATACCGCCGCCCAAAGCTCCTGATTGAGAAACAAATCCGATATGTCCGCGCTCAGGTAAAGATTCGGCAAAACATCCGTCCATTCTGACTTCAGGCAATGTATTAACAACGCCCAAACAGTTAGGACCAACGCATCTCATGCCGTATTCTCTAACTTTTGATAATAATTGTTTTTCAAGTTCAGCACCTTCTGAGCCTGTTTCTTTAAAGCCTGCAGTGATTACGCAAAGACCTTTGATTCCTTTTTGGTTGCATTGATCAATTGTATCAAGTACAAATTTAGCATTTACAACAATAATTGCTAAATCAACTTCTGATGGAATTTCCAAAACGGATGTATATGCTTGAAGTCCTTCAATTATTCCGCCTTTTGGGTTTACGGGGTAGATATTTCCCGTAAATTTGTATTCTTGTAATCTTTTCATAATGTCAGAGCCGATAGTGTGTTCTTTGGTGGATGCACCAATAACGGCAATTGACTTTGGTTTCATAATTTTGTCTAAATTGCTCATTTTATTTGTCCTTTCTTTTTATTTATAAAATTATTATATATCAAACATTTTTTTGGAGATATTTTTCGTATTCTTCAATAGAAATTTTTGCAATTTGAGTAATTTTTTCAAGCAAAACTTTATGAAGCGAACGAAACGGGGTTTGTTTATTTTTTCCTCCGGCAAAGGTTTTGTTTGCATTTATTCCGATAGAATCGTTTGTTTTTCGGGATATAAATAAATCAAACGGCTTTTTGGCAATGAGGTTTTGAAGTTCGCTAACTTTTTCTCCGAGCTGCGAAATCATAGAATATTTTAGTTCCCGATTGGCCGGTTTTCCATATTTGTCTATGAAAACCAATTTACCGTTAAAATTTTGTTGAGAGATAGGTTGTACTATCATTTTAGACGCTTTCTTTTATTGTTTTATAATTAGTATCCGTTTTGTATCCATTCTCTGGCACGAAATTCTGCCCCCAATTCGGATGCAGTGTTCTTACAAGACTCCAAGTCAATATGGCGGCCTTTATAGCCTTCAACTACGCTTGCGACAACTTCAAAACCTTCATCTGAACATGCTTTGATAAATTTTTTAACTTCATCATAAGCTCCGTCAAACTTTGGTTGGGAAAGTTCGTCGTATTCATCGCTGTCTTTGCCGTTTAAGCTTACCGAAAATAAGTCTACAAGCCCTTTTAGTTCCGGCAGTACGTTTCTGCCATATACATAATTGGCATGTCCATTGGTATTCACTCGGATTTTTGTATTCGGGTAATTTTTTCTAATATATTCGCAAACCTCTTTTAATATTGCAAATTTCAGCATAGGCTCACCATATCCGCAGAAAATCACTTCTTCTGAGGGTAGGTTTTGGGTTTTTAATTGTTCAATAACATCTTGGGCGGTGAAATCTTCACTATCCAGCCACAAGGTTTGACCGCAAACGTCATCTTTATCGTTGCGCAGGCAGAATATACAATCGTTTGTACATCTGTTTGTCAGATTGATGTAAATTTTTCCGTCTAATGTGTACACTAAAATATTTGACATACCATATCCTTTTTTGCCAATATTATTATACAAAAGTTTGTGTTTTGCAAATGTTGAATTGCTTGCTGAGTCGTATTTTAATTATTATTAACAAAATATTGATATTTTTTATTTTTTGGATAATTATTCTTTTATAGGGGTATGAAAATGCGTGTGGGAAGTGTTTTAAGGCAAAATCAGTATAATAAACAATCGCAAGATTTTGGTGCGGCATATCAAAAACGTGCGATTGGTGTTGGTGTACGCAAAACTGTTAAATCTAAAAAAATATTGGCTGAAAAATCTGTTGAAGATTTGCAAAATGACTTGCGCAAAACAATTGAAAATGTTCGTGCTCAAGCGATGCGCAAAGGTAAAAAAGATGCGGATGTGTTTATGAAAATATATCTGAATACTTTTATTGAAAGTCTGCGTAAAAATATGTCCGATTTAAATGCGATGTTGGCTGATGTTGTAAGAGGTTAAAATTAATCCCAAGGTTTAATCAGATATTTAATTGCATTCCCTGCAATGTGTTGTTCCATTGCGTATTCAATCTTTTCTAAAGGCAGTGTATCTGTTATCAATTTTTCAACATCAACATCACCTGATGCGATATATTCAAGAGCTTTTCTAAAATATTTTGGGGTATGATGAAAAACACTCATAAGTTTAATATCGCCATAGTGCATCTTTGTAGTGTCAAGAGTTACTTTAGAACCTGATTTGCAACCGCCGAAAAAGTGGACTGTTCCTCCGGGTCTTACGCATTCAAATACTTGCTCCCAAACTTCCGGTAGTCCGACACATTCTATTGCAACATCAAGACCTTTTCCCTTGTCAGAAAAGTTTCTAAAGATTTTCACAGGGTTTTGATATTTTTTAAGATCAATAATTTCATCTGCATGTGCAAAATCTTCAGCAGCTTTGAGTTTTATAGGGTTATGCCCTGCAACAATTGTCCTTGCACCCATAAGCTTTGCAATACGTGCAAACATCAAACCTATCGGACCTATTCCTATAATTCCGACACTGTCACCTTCTTTAATTCCTGTTCTATATGCGCCGTGAACAACATTTGCTAAGGGTTCGGTGAATGCCGCACGCTCAAAACTCAGGTCTTTGGGTAAAATTAACATATTTTTCTTAACTATTCGTTCAGGAACCTTAATATATTGTGCATAAGCTCCATTTAATAAATCCAAATTCTCGCAAAGATTGTATTCTTCTTTTTTGCAATAAAAACATTGCCCGCAAGGTGCGGAGTTTGCTGCAACGACCCTGTCACCGGTGGTAAATTCCGTAACATTTTTACCGACCGTTTCTACAATTCCCGCAAATTCATGCCCAAACCCTGACGGTATTTTTTTTATCAAAACAGGATGCCCTCTTCGGTATGTTTTGAC
>CAMOQI010000153.1 GCA_946622835.1 uncultured Candidatus Melainabacteria bacterium | reverse complement strand
CGTTATTATTGAGTTTCAGCATACCTAACTCCTTGCGTTTTTATAAACTCCATTATCATTATAACATACCCTTTACCCCTTTTCAAGTGCTTTATTTTGTAAAACCTCACCCGCATTTGCTCGGCTCATAAATTCGCCGGCAACTGCTCCCTCTCCTAGTTTTAGGAGAGGGGTGGGGGGTTATCACAATTATCCTATTTTCAGAAATTCGGGAATGATTTCAAAGAAATCGCCAACGATTCCCGTATCTGCAATATCAAAAATCGGCGCATTCTCGTCCGAATTTATCGCAATAATATGCTTTGAATTTTCCATCCCGACAGTATGCTGAATTGCTCCGGAAATAGCGCATGCAATATATATTTTGGGAGCAACTGTCTTTCCGGTCTGTCCTATTTGAATGGACTGCGGCGCCAAGCCCATTTCAACCGCAACCCGAGTGGCTGCAACTGATGCCCCTATTTTATCCGCAAACTGTTTTAACAATTTAAATCCTGCTTCATTTTTTAAACCGCGCCCGCCCGCAACAATTATTTCTGCCGAATCAAGCTCATTTATGACACTTTCTACCGTCTTTTTAAATTCTAAAATTTCAACCCTGTTTTTATACTCAAAAAACCTTGCCTCACGTTTAAAAAACTCGGTTTGAGAATAATTATTTACAGGATTAACCTTAAAGACATTGGGCCTTACTGTTGCCATTTGCGGGTAATTTTTACAAAGAATTGTCGCCATCAATTGACCGCCAAACGTGGGGCGAGTCGCTGCCAATTGTCCGTTTTCATTTATATCAAGACCTGTACAATCTGCCGTCAAACCCGTTGCCAAAGCCCCTGCAACTCTAGGCGCTAAATCTCTGCCTTCATTTGTTGCCCCAATGAGCATAATTTCAGGCTGAATTTCCCTCACTAGCTCTTCTATATTTCTTGAGTAAATTTCCGTATTATAAACTCCAAAACTTTCATCTTCAAAGTAATATACCTTATCTACTCCCATATTCATAAAAGCTTCTCTATATCCGTCAATTTGCCCTGGCAACGTAAAAACGACAGCACTGACATCAACCCCTCCAAGCTTTTGACTCAACTCCTTTGCTTTATTTAACAGTTCAAAAAATACCGTGTGAATATATCCTTCACGATTTTTTTGAACATAAATTAAAATTCCCGAAATGTTATCTGTTGGCATACATTAACCTTCAATCTTCTCTTTTAACAATTTTGCACTGTCGAAGACATTCATTTTAAACTTTTGAGCATTATGGTTTGCAATATTACGAAATGCCCTGCTCACATATGTCGGAGAACCTTTCAAGCCGCACATTTGCGGTTCAAGCCCTATATCTTCCATTGTACATACTCTTATTTCTTTTTTTGAAGCGGAGATAACCCCGTCAATTAAAGGTCTTTTGGGCTCAAATTGCTTAGGCATAACACATATCAATGAAGGCAATTCAACTTTAACTGTCTCAATTCCGTCCTCAAGAATTTTGGACAAAACCAAATATTTTTCATTTACCTCTATCAAGTCTTGCACGTATGTAACCTGCGCAAGATCTAAAAAATTAGCAATACTCGGACCTGTTTGAGCAGTATCTCCATCTGTTGCGAACTGTCCGCAAACAATCAAATCAAAATCCGGCAATACTGTTTTTATCGCAGCCGAAATTGTTCGACCTGTCGCATAAGTATCTGCTCCCGCAAATTTTTTATCAGAAATCAAAACCGCATCATCACACCCTAATGACATAACTTTGCGCAACATATCCTGAGCTTGCGGCGGCCCCATGGTAAATGCCGTAACGGTTGAATTCGGAACTTTACTTTTCAAATCCAGTGCAAATTCCGTCGCATAAACATCATACGGATTTATAACACTTTCAACACCTTCTCTTTGAATAGTATTATTTTCCGTCCATTTTATATCGTCCGTATCCGGAACCTGCTTAACACACAATGCAATTTTCATATAAAACCTTTATAAAATATTAACTCACATAAATATTTTAATCCAGTAGTAAAGTTTCGTAATTCTACTTTGCCGCTTTTTGTTTTTGGTTAGCGTCTAATAAAGCATTATATGCCAATAAATACATAGAGCATTTTTTTACAGACGGAACATACCAAGCACATTTGTCTTGCGAACATACCATATCAATCCCAGAATTAATACTGATTAACGGACAAACCGGAATATCATTTTTTCCCATACAATAAATCTCCTATCCTTGCTTTAATAAATTGCAGTCCTCACTGCGTTTAGTTTCATAATCTTTATAAATTTTAGTTCTGTTGATAACCTCATCAAAATCAATTTTATGAGCGTCAAAATCAGGGCCGTCAACACATGCAAACTTTGTTTCTCCCCCGACGGTTAGCCTGCATGCCCCGCACATTCCTGTTCCGTCAACCATAATCGGGTTCATGCTGGCTTCGGTGTATATACCCTTATCTCTTGTCAAATCAGCCACAGCCCTCATCATCGGCATAGGTCCAACAGCTATAACATAATCAACTTTTTCTCTATCAATAATATCTTTTAAAACCGTTGTTCCAAAGCCTTTTATACCGTATGAACCGTCATCAGTTGTCAGATACAATTCAGTGCAAGCAGTTTTCATCTTATCTTCCCAGAACAACAAATCTTTAGTCCTTGCCCCCGATATCATATAAACCTTATTTCCTGCATCTTTCAAAGCTTTAGAAATCAAATAACAAGGAGCTGCACCATAGCCGCCTGCAATACAAACAGCAGTACCGTAATTTTTTATATGAGTAGGTTTGCCCAATGGACCGACTATATCAAGCAATTCATCTCCCACTCCAAGCATGGCAAGCTTTTTTGTAGAATATCCGACTGCCATAAATACAAGTGTTAAAATTCCTTTTTCTTTATCAACATCTGCAATGGTTAACGGAACACGTTCTCCGTCTTGCTCAACTCGAAATATTATAAATTGCCCTGCTTGCGCATTGCGCACAACATAAGGCGCCTCAATTTGTATTTCATATTGATTTGGACAAAGCTCTTTTTTTGATAATATTTTATATCCCATTTTTTACTCCGTTACCTAATATTATACAATAAAAACCATTATTTGAAAATATGTAAATAAAAAAACGGGCAATACCGCCGTATTGCCCGCTCCTTCATCATATAAAAGCAAATACTATTTTGACTCTTCAGAAGCCTTTACTTCTTCTGCTCCACCGTCAACTTTACCTAAAATTTCAGGAAGTTCAATACCTGCTTGACCTGCCAGATCATGCATTGCAGGCAGAGCTTTTATCAAATCCTTCATAAAGTTTGCGGTTGTAGAACCGTTAGCAGAACCTGTTCCGCCGTCCCAAACGGTAATTTTATCAAATTTAATATTTTTAATAGCTTCAACTTGTTTTGCAACAAGAGTTTCCAATTTTTCTATCATCAGGAAGCTTGTTGCAATCTCAGGTCTGTTATTAGATATTTTAACAAGATCCTGATAACCTTTTGCCTTAGCCTCAAGAACGGCTTTAACACCTTCTGCCTCAGCAAAATACTTAGCTTTAATAGCATCTGCTTCCCCAAGAGCAATTCTTCTTGCTTTTTCTGCTTCAGCATCCGCTTGAACTTGTATTTTAAGCTTTTCAACTTCTTGTCTTGCAAGTTCTTCTTTCTTCAACTTAGCTTCTTCTTGTTCTTTTTGAGCTAATAATACGTCACGCTGAGCATTTGCTTTAGCAACTTCCCCTTCTTTGAAAGCGCTTGCCTGTTTTACCGCTAAAGTTGCGTTATATTCAGCAATATTCGCTTTTGCAACGTTTTCACCTTCAACGGCTTGTGCTTCAAGTTCAGCAGTTTTAATACGCTGTTCTTTATCCGCATTTGTTTTACCAATTTGAGTTTGAGCGCTTTGTTCCGCGACTTGAACTTCTTTTTCTTTATTTGCTGAAGCTTCCCCGACAGCACCCAATTTTTCTTGTTGCGCAACTTCAACTTTTGCTTTGTTAATTGCTTCTGCTGCCGCTTTTTTACCGATA
>CAMOQI010000152.1 GCA_946622835.1 uncultured Candidatus Melainabacteria bacterium | reverse complement strand
CGCGACATCCTCCTTGGCAAGGAGGCATTCTACCACTGAATTACCCCCGCTTATTCTCTTTACCTACTTAGTATACATGATAAAATTTTATTTGCAAGTGATTTATTTTATTTGCCGCTTACCACTTTTTATCCATCGAATTTATTGCAACCGCTACCTTTTCCCCAAATGCTTTTTCTAAATTATGTACTAAGTCATTATTGCAATCTACCCAAAATATCGAGGATGTTAATACCTTTGCTTCTCCTTCCAAATCGTTTATCTTGAACATTACAGGATCAGAGCCCGCACTCTTACACAATATATCTTTGATACTTACCAATTCTTCGTATTTAACCCCCTGCTTCACGGAAATTGTTAATATATTTGAATTATCCACAGGTTTTACCGTATCTATTAATATTGACGGATGTTCATCCTCATCCCGCCTGCTTACTTTGCCTGACACTATCACTCTCTGTTCTGATGTCAAAATATCACCATAATCTGCTATCTTTTGATGAAATGCAATGCAATCAAGTTTACCCGTTAGATCCTCCACGGTCACAAATCTTATATATTTGCTCGGATCTTTCTTCGTCGGAATCTGTTTTACCGCCGTAATGAGCCCGCATATTGTTACAACTTTATCATTTTCCAGATTTTGTATCTCAGAAATCTTGTGGGTCATCAAAAATGGTAATTTATCCCTAATTATTGACAGCGGGTGACTCGTTACGTAAAAGCCCAAAAATTCTTTCTCAAAAATCTGTATCTGTCTTGAGCCGTACTCTTCATCAGAACCCGCTAAATTAAATTTCGCACTCTCAACAGTTGAGGCATCTCCAAGCATATCAAATAAACTCCCCTGCCCTAACTCTTTTGCTTTTGCCTCCTTGGATGCTGTTGCACATATATAATCAAGATTATCCATCAGCTGTTTTCTGCTTTTTTCAATACCGGAAAATGCTCCCGCTTTTATTAATCCTTCCAACGTTCTTCTGTTTGAACATTTTACGTCTAATCTTTTTATATAATCATATATTGATGTGTAATCCCCGTTTTCTTCCCGCTCTTTTATGATTTCCTCAACTACGCCTTCTCCTACTTGTTTAATAGAGGCAAGTCCAAATCGGATATTGTTTCCGTCAGGAGTAAATGTTGCATATGAATGATTTATATCCGGCGGTAATACCTTTATGCCTTTTTTCAATGCCTCTTCTATGTATAATTGAGTCTTTTCAACATCGCCCGCAACGCTTGATAATAATGCCGATAAATACTCAACCGGATAATGACATTTTAAATATGCCGTCTGATAAGCTACAAATGCGTAAGCCGCTGAATGGCTTCGGTTAAAACAGTATGATGCAAATGCTAAAATCTGATTGAATAAGTTCGTTGCAGCTTCCGCGCTCATTCCGTGTTTTGCGGAATGTTCAATGAACAAACCTTTTTGTTTTTCCATTTCATCAACTTTTTTCTTACCCATCATTCGGCGAACCATATCCGCTTGTCCGAGCGAATAATCCGCTAAGATTTGGAACACTTGCATAATTTGTTCTTGATATACTATTGTGCCATAGGTGTCTTTTAAAACAGGTTCAAGTAAAGGATGCGCATATGATATTTTTTGGCGTCCGTGTTTTCTTTCCACAAAATCATCTACCATCCCAGAATCCAGCGGACCCGGTCTAAATAGTGCTACTAACGCGCCCAAATCTTCAAATACGTCCGGTTTTAAACGTTTAACAAGATTTTTCATCCCTTGAGATTCTAATTGGAAAACTCCGTCGGTATCCCCAACCATAAGCATCTCATATGTAGGTTTGTCATCCAGTGGTATGTTGTTAATATCAACTTTTATGCCTTGGCGTTTTTCAATCATATCAATGGTTTTGTATATAGTTGTGATATTACGCAAACCTAAAAAATCCATTTTTAAAAGGCATAAAACTTCGGTAACATCATGTGGCGGATATCCTGTTTGTATTATACCGTCTTTTGAAGGTTGTACAGGTAAAATCTCATCCAACGGTTTTTGGGAGATTATTACCCCTGCAGCATGCGTTCCTGTATTATTTTTTAATCCTTCAATCCCAATGGCTAAATCAATTAATTTTTTCATTCCGACAGTTTTGCCGCTTGTCGGGTCAACCATTATTTGTTCATCGTTGTCATAGAGGCTTCGAAGTTCAGAACCTTCATATTGTATTGCTTTACCAAGAGTTTTTGCTTTATCATCGTGGGATTGTGCAAGCTCGATTGCAGGTTCAATAAGTCCTGCCAATCTGTTACTTTCGGAAAACGGAACTTTGAGTATGCGAGCTACAGCTTTGAAGGCAGCTTTTGCTGCGTATGTGCCAAACGTTATAATTTGGCAAACTTTATCTTCACCGTATTTTTTTGTTACATAATCAATAACTTCACCGCGTCGTTCAATACAAAAATCTATGTCTATATCGGGCATGGTGTATCGTTCGGGGTTTAAAAATCTTTCAAATAACAGTTTATGCTTAATAGGGTCTAAATCTGTTATTTTTAGTGCGTAAGCAACAATTGAACCCGCAGCAGAACCTCTGCCGGGGCCTACAGGAATCCCGTGTGTTTTTGCATAGTGTATAAAATCCCAAGTAATTAAAAAGTATGCGGCAAAACCCATTTGCTCAATTACTCCAAGTTCATATTCCGCACGTTTTTTAATTTCATCCGTGACTTCTTTATAGCGATCTTTCAGACCGCAATGTACAAGGTATTCAAGATAAGTATCTATCGTATAGCCTTCAGGAACTTTATAATCAGGGAGCGGGCTTTTGCCAAGCTCTAATATTAAATTACATTTATCCGCAATTTCAACCGTATTTTTAATGCATTTGTCAAAAGTCTCACTATCCATCCATTTAAAAGCATCGCGGAGTTGTTCTACTGTTTTTACATAAAATTCATTATTGGGAAAATGAAATCTGTTAGGATCATCTTTGTCACTGTTTGTTGTCATACATAATAAAGTATCGTGCATATCCGCATCTTCAAGATTTAAATAGTGAGAATCATTTGTGATGACCATTTGGATATCAAGTTCTTTTGCCAATTTTATCAACATCGGATTTGTACGCTTTTGCTCTTCTAAGCCATGGTCTTGCAATTCAATATAATAATCTTTGCCGAACAAATCCTTGTATTTTTGAGCAACTGTTTTAGCTCCTTCGTAATCATTTTTTAATAGATGCTGCAAGACTTCTCCGCCCAAGCAGGCAGAACAACACACCAAGCCTTCATGATGCTTTTCAAGCAATTCCCAATTTATACGCGGATGTACATAACGACCTTTACACCAAGCAGTAGAAACCAATTTAACTAAATTTGCATATCCTTTTTTATCTTTAACTATTAAAATTAAGTGATAGCATGGATTATTATTTTTATCACGTTCTTCAAGATCTCCGTTATGAACATAAAATTCACAGCCCAAAAGGGGCTTAATTCCGGATTCTTTTGCGGTTGTGTAAAGTTCCATATCTCCGTACATAACCCCGTGGTCCGTTATTGCAACGGCGGAAAAACCTTTTTCTTTACAGAAATTGATTAGATCCCCTATTCTTATAGCTCCGTCAAGCAAAGAATATTCCGTGTGCAGGTGGAGCGGAACATATTGTTGTTTAACGTCTGTCATAGATAAATAATATCATGTGTATGTTTTGTTTTGTATAAAAATTAAAGAATGTTAATTTTGAGTTTTTATACAAATGTTAAGAATTTGTAACATTATATTTAAAACAGGCAATTTAATATAAACAAAATTTTTTACATAAGTAAGGTAGGTTAAAAAGGTTAATAATATTTGGAGGTAGTTATGACAGTTCCAGCTGTAAACGGGTTGCCGGTGATGGGCAATTTTGCATATTCGCCATATCCGTATTATGACATTGAAGATTTGGATCCAACATATAGTACCGCTCCATATATCGGAGGTATGACTTATGGCCCTATGGGTTATGGCGGAAGCATCTTTTCAATGGCTCCTTATGGAATGATGGGAATGGGCAA
>CAMOQI010000151.1 GCA_946622835.1 uncultured Candidatus Melainabacteria bacterium | reverse complement strand
TAACTTATTTGCTTTTAAGAGAATTATTTCTAATTGTAAACAAATTATTAACTTGCGCAATTTCCAAAACTAAAAATACTTTATATAAATGTAAGGTATTGTGTGAAAGGTTACTAATTTTTATGGGTTATAGTGATATAGCATCATTAGCATTTACCGTAAGAAGCGCCGATAAAACCGCAAACGGAGATATCGGCAGGGCACCTGTTACGCTTGTTCAAGGTGCAAGTGTTGTTAAAGCCGTTCAACAATATCAAAATCCGTTTTCAAGAGGGGTTAAAAAGTGTTTGAGCTCTATGGGTAAGGATGAAACCATTAAAAAAATTGCAAAAGTAACCGATTTTGCTGCTAAGCATGTCAATACCTTAATTGGTTGTTCTGCCGGATTAAAAGTTTTGATGGCTGAAAAAGAAGACCGTAAAAAGACACTTATAGCTGAAACAGGATGTTTCTTGGGGATGTTGAAAGGCGAGAGCTGGATGAAGAAAAATCTTAACAAATACCTTGATCAATTACCCGTTAATAAAAAATGGATTCCGATAATCAAAGGTATAGTCTTTGTTACAGGTTCAATTTCATGTTCTACAATCGGTGAAAAAATAGGTAAAGTTGTTGCAAAATATTTGGATAAGCCTCTAGCTGCCGAAAAAATTGAGCCGGCACAAAAAGTATATGAGCCGTTGAATATTAAAAGTTAATTTTTGTGGTATAATCTATCTTAAAGGTGGATTATGGAAACTGTAAAAATAACAAAAATGCAAGGTTGCGGAAACGATTTTATATTGCTCGACTTTGAGGAGTATAAAAAATTTAATAAAGATATGGCAGAAGTTGCCAAACTTCTTTGTGACAGGCATTTTGGGGCGGGTGCTGACGGGATGATTATTCCTGATACCAATCCAAACGGGCAAACGGATATTGCGTGGCATTTTTACAATTCCGACGGCTCAAGCGCTCAGATGTGCGGAAACGGCATGAGATGCTTTGCAAAATATGTTTATGATAAAGGTCTTGTAAAATCTGAAAAGTTCAGTGTGATGACATTGGCAGGCATTATAAAACCCGAAATTTTGGATGACGGTTGTGTAAAAGTTAATATGGGAAAACCGATTCTGGCAGATGATAAAATCCCCTTCAACGGAAAAAGAAAAGTAATAATTCGTGATAAAACTTTCGATATTACTCCCGTATCTATGGGAAACCCGCATTGTGTGGTTTTTACGGACGAGGATCCGTTGTATTTGGCTGAAAATTACGGGCCTGACATGGAAAAACACCCGTTCTTTCCGGAGAAAACAAATACCGAGTTTGTGAGAATAATTTCTCCAAAAGAGATTAAAATGTGTGTTTATGAGCGCGGATGCGGGATAACTTTAGCTTGCGGAACGGGTGCATGTGCAACTGTTGTAGCCGGTGTTTTAAATAACTTAACAGAGCAAAAAGTTAAGGTGAATTTGCTTGGTGGTGCTGTAACTGTTGATTGGCAAGGAAATAGAGAAAATCCGAATGAAGATATTTTCCTGATAGGACCTGCTGAATATTCTTTTGTTGCCGAGTACATGTTGTAATTAAAAATTTTTTTATGATATTATATGGGATATACACGGCAAAAAATAGCAAAAAGGAGAATATTAAATGAAAAATTATGAATTGATGGCAATATTCAAACCTAATTTGGATGCTGAAGAAGTTGATAAAAATATCGATAAAATCAGCTCTGTGGTAAAAGAATTTGGTGGAAGTGTTGTTTCTGTTGACAAAGGCGGAAGAAAAAAATTGGCTTACGAAATTCAAAAATTTAGAGACGGTTTTTTCACAACTTCAATTTTGTCTTTGCCTGCTGATAAAATTGCAGAATTCAAAAGACAGTTAAGATTGAATGATAATATCTTAAGAACAATGTTTATGGAAGTTAGCGAAAAGGCTTCAGTATAAGAAAAAGGAATTAAAAATGTCATTAGCAAAAGCAGTAGTTACAGGTATAGTTTATAAAGCACCAAAAACAGGATACACTCATAATAATGTTGCGGTATCGTCTTTTGTTTTAAATATCGGAACAACCGAAGAAATTTTGGTTAGAGTTATTTCTAAAAGACAATCTTTGGAAGAGTTGGTTTCAAGTCTTTCAAAAAATCAAAAAGTTTTGGTTGAAGGAAGATTGCAAAACGGAATTAGCAAAATGGATGACGGAACCGAAAAAAGAGTGTTTGAAATAGATGCCTCAACTATTGAGATTATGGGATCAGCTGCAGCAGCTTCCGCGTCATCTTCTGATGACAGTGAAGTGTTGTCGTTTGGCGCGATGGATGATGTTTCATCAACTTCTGCCCAAACTGATTCTTTAATAGATGAAGAAGAAGTTCCATTTTAGTCCTCGTCCGGACGGGGCATTATGCTACTAACCGTAGTTTAATTTGAATAAACAATGCTCTCCGAGTGGAATACAAAAAGTAATTTGGGATTGCTATCCCGAAAGGTTAATATAAAATAAGGCTAGAAAGGCAAATTAAAAAAATGGCAAAAACAGAAGATAAGAAAAAACGTAAAAATTGCAGTCTTTGTGCTGATAAAGTTGAATCTATCGATTACAAAGACGCTGCAAAATTGAAAAGATACCTGACAGAAGCAGGAAAAATTATTCCTCGCAGAATCACAGGTAACTGCGCAGCTCACCAAAGAATGGTTGCAAAAGCAATTAAAAAAGCGAGAGAAGCTGCAATTATCAGCTACGTTTTTGACTAATTAAACGGTTAAAATTATTAAAAAATGCCCTTTTCCCTAGATTATTCAGGGTATTGGGCATTATTTTTTAGAAAGATTAAAATATGAATAGTATTGTTGATAAAAAAATGTATACAAAAGAAGAACTTTTAAACTTATACAATTTACCATTGGCTGAGCTGCTTGAAAAATCGGCTAAATATATGTCAAATAATGTTGAATTTTGTTCTCTTGTCAATGCGCGTAACGGAAAATGTTCGCAGGATTGTAAATATTGTGCGCAAAGTTCTCATTACAGAACAGATATTGAATCATATCCGCTTATTGATATTGATGAGGTGAAAAAAGCTGCGAAAGAAGCAAAGGCTAATATGGTTTCGCGCTTTGCCATTGTTACCAGCGGAAAAACTCCTGATGAAGGTCGAGATTTTCAAATAGAACTGGATATGATAAAAGAAATCAATAAAATTGACGGGCTTACTTCTTGTGCATCAATTGGAATTTTGAATGAGGAGCAGGCAAAATTATTATCAGAAGCAGGCTTGAACAGATTTCATCATAATATAAATACTTGCCGTTCTTATTATCCGCAGATATGCACGACTCATAGTTGGGAAGAAAGGTTTAACACTTGTAAATTAGTTAAGAAATATGGAATGGGTCTATGTTGCGGCGTTATTTTAGGAATGGGTGAAAGTGTTGAGCACCGAGTGGAAATGGCGATGGAACTTGCGCAAATCGAACCTGATTCTATTCCGATAAATATTTTGATGCCAATTCCCCAGACTCCTTTTGAAAATTATCACGATAAAATAGACGAAGAGCATATCTTAAGGACAATGGCGGTATTTAAAATAGCGAATCCGCAGGCTGTCGTACGTTTTTGCGGGGGCAGGATGAAGCTTTCTCAGGAAAATCAAGAGCTTGCACTAAAAACTTGTGTGGAAGGGATTTTAGTCGGAAATTATTTGACGACAGTGGGCAGGCAGCCCTCAGATGATATTAAAACTGTTGAAAAATTGGGTAAAACCCTGGGGTAAATGTAGCTACCAACCGTGGTTTATGTTGTAAAACCAACGCGCTCCGCGAGGGGGGTAAATGTATCTGTCAACCGTGGTTTATGTTGTAAAACCAACGCGCTCTGCGAGGGGGGTAAATGTAGCTGCCGACAGAGGTTTATGTTGTTTTGCAGGCGTGCTTTGTAGTGCTATTCCCCTCTCCTGATTTTTAGGAGAGGGGCCAGGGGTGAGGTTAAATATATATTCATACCCCACCCACGGCTCATAAAATTCGCCTGCAACTGCTCCCTCCCCTATTC
>CAMOQI010000150.1 GCA_946622835.1 uncultured Candidatus Melainabacteria bacterium | reverse complement strand
AATCGCTCCTGCCGTAATTGCCCCGAGCAAGAGTATTGAGAATATTATAAATTTAATAAACGTATTTAGTTTCAAGTAATTACCTCTTGTTTTTTAGTCGATTACGTGTGTCTGACAGCGGTCCGTTAAATGGGTTGCGCAGTCTTGCGTAGTATTTTTTTGTGAAAGTAACAGGATATTTTGGTATCCAACTGAATTTTTTCAGTATCCCGACGGTATCAACTCCGTGTGATAAGATTAAATCATCAATTGTATCTTCATGAGCCGGAGATATTGAGGAGAGTATTTTTATTACATAATCAGAAAATGTCAATACCGAATATCCTGAAATAGCACCGGTATCAACGACAATATCTTTTATATTGAATCCGGTTGTTTCATTTTGCTCTGAGTTTAATTCAGGCATGGCAATAGTTTCTTTGCCTTCATTGTTTATTATGTACCATTCTCCCATGTATTTAATTTTTATTACGTTTTTTGATGGCATGTAGATATCGTCGCAAATATTTGGAATAAGAGTGTTCCCTTTAAAATCTGATATCCCGTATCTAAAATTTCTATATGTTAAAAACATTTGTCCGTACAGCAGTTCAATAGAGGTGTATTGGGCGGGTAATATTGTTTCTCCGTATTCGTTGTATATCCCAAAGTCATTATCATTTCCGAGTTTAATATATCTGCCCAGTATTCTGTCAGCATACCTATATTTAGGTTCAATTAGGTAATTGCCCTTTGAATCCATAAGTCCGTATTTGCTTTTCTTTTGAACAATCCATCCGGAGCGTCCTGTCATTATAATCTTTTGAAAGTCTGCAGGAACTATTATGTTTGATTCTAAGTCTTTAAGTCCAAATAAGTTGTTTTCGCAAAATACTGTGGCTTCGCGGGCTTGTTGTGCGGCTGTATAAAATACAGGTGCATCAGAAACAAGAGGATTTTCTCCTGTTGATATATTATTCTCCTCTCCTAATGTTATCCCTGTGTTAATAAATAACAAACAGATTACTGTAAGTATTATTTTTTTCATAAGCTTATTTATAATATCACAAAAGAGTCGAAAATATATTCGACTCTTTTTTATCATCCATCATATTATTTTTTTTTTAATTAGCCTACTGAAGAAAATGATCCGCAGGATGAGCTTGCGCAGCAATCAGAAAATCCTGAGCAATCTGCAAATCCGCCATCACCTAATAATGCAACTGCTGCTGAAAAATCACTCATAAATCCTAATGTCGTATCCGAGTCTGATTCGTAATTTGCATACATTGCATAATTTATTGCAATCGGACTTGAAGCTATATATGCATCATATTCTCCCATTGTAAGAAGACTTTTTGCTTCAGAAGGAGTCATTGCCAACACTCCTGAATTTTCTACGGGATGGTTTTTAACATTATTGTTTTTTTGTGATGCTCCTGATTTATTTGCTTTTGGTCCGAATAATAAAATCATTTTATCGCTCCTAATATCATCTCGTTACACTTATATAAACATTTTAAATTTTGTCTAATTTCAGCATGGATGTTTTTTGTTACATTACTTAATATTTATAATATATTAACTTAAATCTTTTTCTAAATACCTTTTGACTAATATATAGACCCATGGATTGATGTCCTTTTAAAAATAGGATTGTAATATTGGTATGTAGATTAGGGAGGAGATGAATTTGAAAAGATTATTTTTAATATTCATATTCTTAATTTCATTTGGATTGTCGATTACTCAGGCTAATGCGTCTGATAATTATTTGCATACAATTACGTTGGAAAAAAACAATGTTGGGTTTAATGTGATCTTAGGCTCGGATTTTGTTGCAAAAGCTACTAAAAGAGCACCAAAAGAAAATGAGTTGATAATAGAGTTAAAAGATATTAAATCTTCGCAGACTGTGAATGCAATATATAAAGGCATAACTTCAATTGACGGTTTGGTTATTGAAAATACCGCAACAGATAAATTAAGAATTTTCATAACTGCTGATAATATAAAATATTCAACTGTTTTAATGGCTCCGGCTGATGGTGCAACTACTATTGTTGCAGAATCAGTTCCAATTGATAAAATTTTATGGATAATCTGTGTTTTAGCTTTGTTTACGGTTGTTTTCAAGGTTGCAAAAGATTTAAGCGAAGAAGATGATAAAATTCTCATCAAAAAGGATATTAAAGACAGAGAAATCCAGTTATACAGGAAATATAGGGCTCAAATGGCATCTTCTCAATCGAATGATCCTGTAGGCTCTATTCATATGAAAAAGATGTTAAAAAAGATTGATAGAAAAATAGATGAGCGATTAACTTCAATTATTAAATAAGAATTAAACCTCAAAAACTTAAATATATCCCTAAAACATTTTATGTCTGGCAAGTTTGAAAAAACTTGCTTTTTTTTTAACTAAAATATCTTTCAATAATTTCGACAATTTTCTTTGAAGATTTGCCGTCACCGTACGGGTTTTGAGCTTGAAGGCGGGTTTGAGCAATATCTTTGGATAATATTTCGTTACTGTATCCTACTATTTTTTCAAAATCAGCACCGACAAGGACTGATACTCCCGCATTTATCCCTTCTTGTCGTTCTGTTTCATATCGCATTACAAGTGTTGGACAGCCAAAAGAGGGAGCTTCTTCTTGAATGCCGCCTGAATCAGTCAAAATTAGTTTGGCATGCTTCATTAAGTAGACTAAGTTTGGGTAATCTAGCGGTTTTTGCAGAAAGATATTTTCGTATTCGCCTAATCTTGAATGGATTTTGCATCTTACATTTGGATTCGGGTGAACGGGGATTATAAAATTATGATCCTTGTACGTTTTTGAAAGATGTTCAATTGCCTCAATAATTTTATCTATTCTTTCCCCATGATTTTCTCGTCTGTGAACCGTTATTAAAACCAGTTTATCATTTATCGGAATGCCTTCATCTTCAAAGTATTTTCCTGCATTTTCCATTGTTTTTTCCGATAGACAAAATAGAGCATCAATAACTGTATTGCCTGTTATGTGAATTTTGTTTTCGGCAATATCTTCTTTTAAAAGTGCTTGTTTGTTTTTTTCTGTCGGGGCAAAGTGTAAAGTTGCCACCCTTGAAGTCATTTGTCTCATCACTTCTTCAGGAAACGGCTCGAAAATATTATATGAGCGCAGTCCTGCCTCTACATGAAAAACGGGAATTTTGTTGTAAAAACTTGTTAAAGCTCCGCAAAGTACTGTTATGGTGTCCCCTTGAACAATTGTTGCATCAATTTTGTAATCAGCAAATACTTTATCAAGTGAAGTTAAAATTCTTGATTGTACCGCTGTTAGTGTTTGGTTTTCCCTCATACAATCAAGATTAATATCTGCCTGAAGCCCAAAGTATTCTAACGTTTGGTTTGAGAGTTCTTTTTGCTGCTCGGTATTGCAGATAAAAATTTTATATTTGTCCGGATATTTCTTTAATTCAAGAATTATTGGCGCAAGTTTTATAACTTCCGGTCTTGTTCCAAAAACAAACAATATGTTTTTCTTATTCATAGTTGTAGTCTATTATAAAGTATTTATTTTTTCAATTATTCTATAAACGTAAAAACTGTATACCTTTGGGTAATTTTATTTTATTATGATTATTAATAGTATATAGCAAAAGGGGGGTCATTATGTTTGATTTATATATTATGGAAAGTTGTCCTTATTGTCAGAAAGTTTTGAAATATTTTGATGAAAATGGTATTGCATATCATAAATTCGATACCGTTAATAAGGATAATTTAGACAGACTCTTAACTCTTGGGGGAAAGGATCAGGTTCCTTTTTTACACGATGAGGATAATAATGTAAATATGTATGAGTCGGATGATATTATAAGTTACGTTTCAAGCAGGTTTTAGGTTATTGTTATGAACAACTCAAGTAATGAATTTAGAGATATAGATGTTTGTATCTCAAGAGGTTCGTGCTCAATTTCGCCGGCTATTGTTTCTTTGCAGTTGTTGGTTATGACTGTTTTGCAGCAAACCGCATATTATATTCTTAAACTGGAGCAATATGGGGCTGTTAATTTTAAAATACGTTTTGAA
>CAMOQI010000149.1 GCA_946622835.1 uncultured Candidatus Melainabacteria bacterium | reverse complement strand
AAATATAAAACAGGTTTCTGTTGCACCACTTTTGGCTCAGGCAATTTCAAGAATTCACGATGATGAATCAGTAAGTTCTTTATTCGGATTTGAAAAAGAGATGCAAATATCCTAGGGGTAAATGTTACTACCAACCGTGGTTTATGTTGTTTTGCCAACGCGCTGGGGGTAAATGTTACTACCAACCGTGGTTTATGTTGTTTTGCCAATGCGCTTTGCGGGGTGGGGGTAAATATTGCTGCCGACCGTGGTTTATGTTGTTTTGCCAATGCGCTGGGGGTAAATATTGCTACCGATAGCCTTTTATTTTGAATGCCGTTGCGACGAGGAACAACGTGACGGTGCCTCTGCTTATTACCTTTCTGTTTCATAGTTAAAAATAACAAAATCAATTCGTTTATCCAAATGTCCTTTATATGAAACATTATCATAAAACGGCAGGATATTTCCAAACCCGATTGCACGAAGCAAATTCGGATCGATTTTATTCTTTTGTATTAAAAATTCAACTATTTCATCTGCTCGAATTATTGATAATTCCATATTTGAAAGAGTATCCGTATCACTTTGGGTGAGGGCATTTCCTTCTACGACGCAGGGTTTATTTATTGCTTTTAATATACAACCGATTTTGTATAGAAAATCATAAGCGTCTTGTTTGATATCAACTCCTGCTTCATTAAATAAAAAATCTGTTGAAACACTTATAATCAAACCTCTTGGCACAATTGTATAGGTTACTTGATCTTCATTTGGAAGATATTTTTTTACAAAATCTTCTATTGTTTGTGTTTTTTCAATTTGTAATTCTTTTGTACTTTGGGCATGTACAAAACTTACAGATGAGAGGAGTGTCAAAAATATAATAAAATATATCAGGTTCTCAATTTTATCTACCACACGACAATCCTCTCATTCTGATTTTTATCAAAATTAAGGATTAAAACTATTAGACAATAAGATAAAACAACCTAAGGTTTTATTATCGAAAGTACGTATTTTTCATCCGTAAAATATTTTTTTGCACATTCCAAAATTTGTTCAGCGCTGACGGATTTAACCGTTTCTTTCATTTGTTCGGAAAACTCAAACCCCAGACCTAAAACTCCATATTTTGCATAAGTACAAGCTTGTTGAATATTTGTTTCTTCCAGAAACGCACTTTTACCTATGAGATTATTTTTAGCATCGTTAAGTTCTTTTTCAGTGACCGCAACTGTTTTAACTTTTTCTATTTCCTCATTAAAACCTTTTAAAGAAACCTCAATATTTTTAGGCTCTGTTGCAATGTATATCATAAAATTGCCCGTGAGTTTATATGTTTCATAAGAACTTCTGACAACATATGCAAGCCCTTTTTTATCTCGCAATTCCATAAATAAGCGAGAAGACAAACCGCAAGCCCCAAGCATAATGTTGAGTAAAACAAGCGGATAATAATCTTCCTGAGCACAAGTAGGAACTTGCCAACCTTTTACTATATGCGCCTGATTGATTTCAGATTTTATATTTACAACTTCTTTTTTTCTGTCCAGCACGGGTTTTTCTATTAAAAATTCGTCATTTTGATTATTTGAAAGTTTGCCTATTGTATCTTCAATCGAATCTATTATTTCATCTTTTTTAAGCGCACCAACAACTGCAAGTGCTTTTTTAACATTATTTAAAATATAATCATACGCTTGAATAACATCTTCTTTAGTAATATTGTCTATATTTTCAAGAATCTTTGTCATTGTATTTCCGTAATAATGATTTTCAAACATTTCATTAAAATATGCATCCATTGCCATTGCTTTGGGCGAATCTAATTCCGCAAGAATTTCTCCCCGCAATTTAGATTTTTCTTTCTCAAATTCCTCAAAAGTTGAATTTGTTATAACCTCATTCATTAATTCCATAGCCTTTGAAAAATCTTCATTAAGACAAACAAATTTTAATCTTAAGTAATTAGGGAACAATTCACTTGAAAAATCTATAGCAAATTTTTCAAATTCATTAGCCAACTGCTCGGAATTATAATTTTTCGTACCCTGCAAGAGGAAACGAGCCATAAGCGAATATATCCCGGGTATTGCTTCCGGTTTACTGATTAAAAAATTCAAACAGAGTGCCATCCTCGGCGTATTTGGATTGTTCTTGTATATATAATCAATACCGTTGGTTAATTTTGAAATAATTTTAGTCATTATTTTTGCTCCCATATTTACAATAATACTATCACGCTGATTCATAAAAGACAAATTTATAAACTTATGATATACTAAATTTATGGTAAACATAGTAAAAACCGCGTCCGTTGTCGGGATAAACGCATACGAAGTATCAGTAGAAACAGATGTCGTCAACTCTTTACCGGGAATGGCAATTGTAGGGCTTCCTGACACTTCCGTAACAGAATCACGCGACAGAGTTAAGTCTGCTATAAAAAATTCAGGGTATACCTTTCCATCAAGGAAAGTAGTTGTTAATTTAGCTCCTGCAGATTTAAAAAAAGTCGGAACAAGTTTTGATTTGCCGATAGCTGTCGGAATTTTAATAGAAGAAGAAGTTTTAAATTCCCAACAGGTTGAAGATTACGCATTTATCGGAGAATTATCCTTAGATGGTACAATAAGAGCGGTTC
The DNA here is from genome assembly GCA_946622835.1 of uncultured Candidatus Melainabacteria bacterium. GTDB lineage: Bacteria > Cyanobacteriota > Vampirovibrionia > Gastranaerophilales > Gastranaerophilaceae > Zag111. The sequence continues at coordinate 1,454 of CAMOQI010000149.1, read as the reverse complement.
CGGGGGTGCTACCGTTAGTTTTGGGATTAAAAAATGCCGGGATTAAAAATGTTATTGTTCCCGAATCAAATGCAAAAGAAGCAGCCCTAAACGCAGGAATAAACGTATATGGAGCGCAGCATCTGACAGATGTTGTCAATCATTTCACTCAAAATAAACTTTCCGCTGTCCAAGTTGATGTAAAAGACTACCTTTCAAAAATGTATAATCAGGATTATACATTTGATTTTAAATCGGTAAAAGGTCAAAGCAAAGCAAAAAAAGCATTGGAGATTGCTGCAGCAGGCGGACATAATGTTATAATGACAGGCTCTCCGGGCTCAGGTAAGACTTTGATGGCAAAGTGTTTTGCCTCAATTTTGCCGCCTCTGGAACTTGAAGAAGCGCTTGAACTTACAAAAATATACAGCATATGCGGTCTTTTATCAGCCGATGAACCGCTTATGACAAAACGTCCGTTCCGCTCGGTTCACCATACAGCCTCTGCAAACGGCATTATCGGTGGCGGGAGCACCCCAAAGCCCGGGGAAATCACACTTGCCAATAGAGGAGTCTTGTTTTTAGATGAAATGACCGAATTCCCACGTCAAATATTAGAAGTTTTAAGACAACCTTTAGAAGACGGGGAAATTGTAATTTCCAGAGCCAAACATTCCATTAAATATCCTGCAAAATTTATGCTCTTAGGGGCAATGAATCCTTGCCCTTGCGGATTTTTAGGGGATAAAGAAAAAATGTGCACCTGCACGGATTTCCAAATAAACAGATACCGCGCAAAATTATCAGGACCTTTGCTTGACAGAATTGATATCCAAATTGATGTTCCAAGGTTAACTCCGGCTGAACTTTTAGCAACAAAAGAAGACGAACAGGATTCAAAGACTATTAGAAACAGAGTTATAAAAGCTCGCCAAATTCAAGCAAAAAGATATGTAAATGACGGGGTTTTAACTAATTCTGAATTAACACCGGCTCTTATTAAAAAATATTGCCAAATAGATGAAAAATCAAAAGAATTAATGAAAGTTGCAATTGTAAAATATCAACTCTCCGGCAGAAAGTATGACCGAGTGTTAAAATTAGCAAGAACTATTGCTGATTTAGACGATTCTGAAAATATCAGTCAAAATCATTTAATGCAAGCACTGCAATACAAAATGGATTTTAACAACGAGCAATAAAATTTATAACGTGGGGAAAGTATATGAAGAAAATATTATTATTGACGCTTACAATATTATTTTTAGCATCTGATACAAGTTACGCTTTTTGCTTTAACAAAGGAATGAAAAAGGGGGAAACCATGCAGACATTATCCGAATATCAAAAAACAATAATGTTTCCTATCGGCAGCACAAATGATGCTTATGCCAAGTATTTTAAGGGTCAATCCTATTTACACCCCATATCTGTCAAACAAGTAAAGATGTATAACGTAACATTTGAGCCAAAAT
>CAMOQI010000148.1 GCA_946622835.1 uncultured Candidatus Melainabacteria bacterium | reverse complement strand
GTTCTTGTTATCTAACAGCGTGGCTGTTATTGGTTAGGGTAGGTTTTCTTCAATACTGCATAGTCCTTCGCATTAACTATGCCGTCGTTATTCAAATCAAGCGGCGGATAATTCCGACTATTTACATGTTGCGAAAAGCTTACGAGATAATCACAACCGCAGTTCTGACAATGCAGCGTTACTATTGTATCGTTGAATATACTATTATAACTGCTGACAGTCCATTCGTGTTCGCAGCCGTTATCAGGCTCGGTAACGGCGCTGTGGCTTACGACAACCAGCTCTGACTTAAAGAGCATACCGTCGATATTCACTACCGCGCGAACGGTTTGTTCGTCGTCACTGTTGGTTCGATAACTGAAATAAGTTTTATCTCTGGTTGTTTTTATTTCGGCAGCATCAGCGTCTTCGCCATTAACTTCAAAAGAATATGAGATACAATCCGCATACTGTTCTATTTCTTCAATGTTTTCCCAATAATAGTCAACACAAAGCAGGTCGTTTTTAACATAAGAAAACTTGTAATTAGCCATAGAATAACTATTTACAAAGCTATAATTATTGTTGTTTGCCCATTCTTCTGCATAGCTTCCACCCGGAGCAACAACAGTACATTTGCAGGTATCATTTTCAGTAACACTTCTCAATTCATTTGAAACAAAAATTGCCATATCCGCATCGTTTGGAAGTCTATTAATCATTTCTGCTTTTGGCGCAAACAGTATTTTCAAATTTGGTGCGTTAAAATCAAATATATTGCCATTTATGGTTATCACATTGGGTATATATAGTTTCACCAAATAATAAGCAGATTTTAACCCGTTTTCACTTATAGATTCTGCTTTATTTAGAATTAATGTTTCTATTCTTGTACCATCAATACCATGCTGAGGGAACTCGCCTATAAGATTTGGCAAACAAAGCTCAGTTAAAGATTTCATATTTAAAAACTGATATCCGGAACTGTCCATTTCATGCAGTTTTGGAAGTTCTATTCTTTGGACAAGACAATCGCTGTTTAATGCGCTTCGTCCTAAGTATTCAACATTGGGCAGAAATATCTCACTTGCTCGTAAACATGTACAAAGTCCATTCATTTCCACTTTTTTGACATTTGGAAGATTTATGTTTACAGCATTTGTTAATCTGTAAAATGAATATTTCTTAATTGTTGATAACTTATCATTATATATTCCTGAAATGCTAACACACGAATAAAAACCGTAATCAGATACTTCCTCTAAATTTGATAAGTCAATATTTGTAAGTGCTTCGCAATTTCTGAAAGCATTCTTTCCAACTTGTTTTAGGTTTTTACAATCAAAACTGTATAGTGACTTACATCCTCTGAAGGCGTTTTCGCCAACTGATATTAAACTATCCGGAAGTTCTATCATTACAATTGAAGAAACTCTGAACACCTCATCGCCTATTCCTTTAACAGTTATCCCATTAATTATATCAGGAACGGTCAAATAATCATTGCAGCCTGTATATGCAGTGATAATACCGTTAGAGTCTATTTCAAAATTATCTTCTGAATCCGCGCTCGTTAAATAATACTCTGCAACCGATTGCTGGCTATACATTTTATCTTGTGCAATTGCAATTGCATGTACACGAGTAAATGAATTAATAGTTATCGGCTCTGAATAAAGAATACCATTACTTGTTGTGCATCTTGATCCATCAAGCGTATAATAGATATCCGCTTCTTCTTCACAAGTAATTTCTAAAAGTATTCTATCGGTATAGTATCCACTTTCTATACTAAAAGTCGGTCTCTTTGTACGCTTCACTGGTGAGATAATAATGTTTCCAATATACAATACAGGTTTAGTATAGTAAAAAGTTGAATCATGTCGCGTACTCCAATCATAAGTACTATTATCTGTTAAAGTATCGCATATTTCTTCTGGATTCATTAATGGATTATTGCTTAACAATAACGCTGCACTTGCAGCAACAAACGGACACGCCATTGATGTACCACTTAAATTTGCATATGTATTATTTAAATATGAGCTTTTTATTGAAACTCCCGGCGCAATAACGTCCACTCCTGCTCCATCGTTTGACCAAAACGGGCGTTCATAGTTTTGTCCAATTGCTGCAACCGTAATACAACTTTCAATATTTGCGGGATATACACGGGAACAATCAATTCCACTATTACCGGCTGCTACACAAACTGTTACTCCTTCATTAACCGCATTATTAATAGTATCTTCAAAAAGTTGACTTTTTCCAAAACCGCCTAAACTCAAATTAATAACATCGACATTACTTTCAACCGCTGTATCAATAGCCAAAGCAATATTAGCAGTAGTTCCACTGCCTTCACTCCCTAAACATTTGAAGGCTTTTATTTTTACGTTCTCTGTTGTATTATCTGTTATAATTCCTGCTACGTGAGTGCCGTGTCCATTATCATCTTCTTCACTATTTAGCGTTCCGGAATCACTTAAATTAAAATTTGTTTTTATTATCCTATCCTTAAGAAAATCATGGTCAAGGTCAATTCCTGTATCAATTATTCCGACAATTACCTCCGGTAGTTCAGAAGTAGTATATCTTAAACTTTCTATGTAATCATCTGTACCTATTGCATCGCTTCCCCATGATAAGTGTTCGCCATACTCGAATAAGGAGTAGTTTGAAACATCTGCTTCATCTTCAAATGCCGAAACAATCATATCTTCTTCCGCGTACTCAATAGATTTATCGTTGTTATAAAATTCCAGCGCCTGCTGTGCACTTACTGAATTATCGAATTGAATAATATGTAAATCCTCGTAGCCCTCAACAATATCAACGCTATCAAGTCTATTTATGTTCTGTTTAGATTTTACGATGAGCCTGTTGCTGACAGGCTCATCTTTATACTCTTCCTGCATTTCAACTAAAGCTTTGGTAAACTCTTCAATTGAAACAGCAGGCTCGCCGCCGGTAATATACGTAAAGCACGGCAGCGTTACTATTAACAAGCATATTGAAAGTATTATGGATATAATTCTTCTCATAATAATCACTCCAAAATAACAAAAATTACCTTTTTCAAGGTGATTTTATATTTTTACCTAAGGTAAAAGTCAAGCGATTTTGAATAATTTTTAATACTAAAATTAAAATTACATAATATACTTGCCAAATGTTCCTATAAGATAAACAATCAATACAACTAATAAATAAATAAAAAATATGAGGTCTGATTTATAATGCTTAAAAGCTGTTTTTATAACATAAAAGCCTAAAAGACCTTCGGTAGCAAAGAAATAAGATAAAATCGTAATATTTATACTTCCGTTTTGGCATACAATTCCGGCTACAAACAGAATAATAATCATCAGCGCTATAAAAAATATACTAATTATTAATTCATTTCTTTTTTTTGTCTTTATTGTGTTTTGGTCATCATTATTCTCTTTAATAGCGATTGGTTTAACCGAAGAATTATTTAAACTATTGCATAGTTCTTCAGGAGTCCAAGGCGAATCGTTTAGACTGTTTATAAGACTTTCAAGTTTGTTAATATCGTCTTGTGAAGATTTCTTTAGTTTTTCAATGTGTTCTTCTAAGATAAGCTGAACATCCCCTTCAGGCAATAGCAATTCTTTGATATTTTCAATAGAAAAATTATACTCTCTTAAAGTTGCTATTTGCTTAAGAATAACTACATCATTAATTGAGAAATCATATGTTTTTCGGCCAAGATAGTTTTCAGTATAATTTGGGAAAAATAACTCATTTTCAATGTAAAATCTTATTGCCCTATCGGTCAGTCCTGTTTTTTGGCAAACCTCTTTGATTTTCATATAATCACCTTCTTACAGGCATATTTTAAACTTTTACCTAAGGTAAAAGTCAATATTTTTTAACACTTTTAAAAAAATTTTTAGCCCTCACTTTTGTGAGGGCTGATATTATGTAATTATTCGCCTTTCATATCAAGAAGCTGCTGCTTACCTTCAAACGCCGCCTTCGAAAGTGCAATACTGTCAAAGATAGCCGCTTCCCTATCACCGGGACTACAGCCGAGCTCGGGGGGATCACCAGTACAAATAATGACGCTCAGCCCCATAACAACTGCAAGT
>CAMOQI010000147.1 GCA_946622835.1 uncultured Candidatus Melainabacteria bacterium | reverse complement strand
TTTAAAATATGTTGATCAGATGAATGAAGTTGATACCTCAAACGTCAAACCTATGGCTCAAGTTATTGATTTTGTGAACGTTATGAGAGAAGATGTGCCGGAATTGAAAATTTCTAAGGAAGCATTAATGTCTAATGCTCCGGAGGAAGAAAACGGATTTTTTAAGGTTCCGAAAATTAATTAAGGGATAAATGTAATTCCGGCGTATGGATAATATGCAAGATGGGTTTAGCTTAGCAGTTTGGGCATACTTGCCCAACAAAAGTAGTTTAGTTGGTCAATGATTAAACCGATATAAGGGGTAAAAATGACAAAATATATATTTGTTACAGGTGGAGTAGTAAGTTCTTTGGGAAAAGGGATTGTCGCGGCGTCATTGGGCAGGTTGTTGCGTTCAAGGGGCTATAGTGTAATCAATCAAAAATTTGACCCGTACATAAATGTAGATCCCGGAACAATGAGTCCGTTTCAGCACGGGGAAGTTTTTGTAACAGATGACGGCGCGGAAACAGATTTGGACTTGGGTCATTATGAAAGATTTACGGATACAAGTTTGGGTAAATATAATAACGTAACTTCAGGCAGTGTTTATTAAAAAGTTATAGAAAAAGAGCGCCGCGGGGATTATCTTGGGGCTACCGTTCAAGTTATTCCGCATATAACAAATGAAATCAAGTCCAGAATCGTGGGTGCTACAAAGCAATTTAATCCGGATTTTCATATTATAGAAATCGGCGGAACAATCGGTGATATCGAATCTTTACCATTCATTGAGGCTATAAGGCAATATAAAGCCGAGATGGGGTATGGAAATGCAATATCAATTCACTGTACGCTGCTGCCATATTTGCCGACATCGGGAGAATTAAAAACAAAACCCTCTCAGCATAGCGTAAATGTTTTAAGAAGCTACGGAATTCAGCCTGAGATATTGCTTTGCAGAACATCAAAACCTATACCAAAAACGGAACGGGAAAAATTGGCGCTGTTTTGTTCAATATCAAAAGATGCGGTAATTGAATGCCGTGATATGAAAACGATTTATGAGGTGCCGCTTGCATTGGAAGAACAGGGGCTTTGTCAAGTGGCATTGAAAATGTTAGGAGTGAGGGACAAAAAACCTGATTTAAAATCGTGGGAAAAATTAGTTGATAAAATTAAACATCCGACTAAATCAATAAAGGTCGGTATTGCAGGTAAGTATACAAAACTGTCAGATGCTTATATTTCGGTTGTTGAATCGTTAAAACATGCAGGTTATGCGGATTCTGCTTCAATTGAAATTAAGTGGATAAATTCTGAGGATTGTGTGGATTATGAATGCTGCAAAAAAGAGCTTGCTGACATTCAGGCGGTTGTTGTCCCCGGAGGTTTTGGGGTTCGCGGAATAGAGGGTAAATTAAATGTAATACGCTATGCCAGAGAAAACAATCTGCCGTTTTTGGGTTTGTGTTTGGGGCTTCAGTGTACCGTTATTGAATATGCAAGGAATGTTTTAAAACTTACCGATGCGAATTCAAAAGAGTTTGACGATAATCCGACAGATCCTGTTATTGATATGATGCTTGATCAAAAACATATCAAAGGTTATGGCGGCACAATGAGGCTGGGCGCATATGATTGTCATTTGAAAAAAGGCACTGTTGCATATAAAGCATACGGAAAAGATGTTGTATCAGAACGTCACAGACACAGATATGAAGTTAATTTTGAATATATTGAGAAATTATCTAAGGCGGGGTTGGTATTTTCTGGGATGTCGCCTGATGGGATGTTAACGGAAATTGTTGAACTTCCGAAATTGGATTGGTTTGTGGCTTGCCAGTTCCATCCTGAATTTAAGTCACGACCTGATAGGCCGCATCCGTTGTTTAAAGGGTTGGTGGACGCTGCTGTAAAAAGATTAAATAACTAATACATTCCTTCAATTAGTTCATATATTTTTTGTTGTTTATCTATGGCTATATTTAAAACGGTTTCGTAGTTATATAAGTCTGTACATAGGCAAGCATCCCGAACTGTTTCCGTAATCATTATTACATCTAACATTTGCGAACTTAGATCTTCAAGTTTTTTATTCATTGTTATCCTTTAAATTATACTGTATTTTATAATAGATATACATTGTAGTGTATATATATTATAATGTAATGTATAGAAAATTATATGTCAATATGCTATCGTTTGTATATGAGAGAATTGGTAACATTGGGAAATAATATTAGGGCAGAGCGAAGCAGGCTTCACATGTCACAAGAGCAGTTGGCTAATCTTGCGGGGCTTCAGACTCATCATGTCAGTAATATTGAAAATGGCAAATTTGATATAAAATTTACAACATTATTATCTATACTTAAGGCTTTAAATGTTCCTTTTGAAAAATTATATGATATAAATATGTAAGTCTGATTTATCGCTTTGATAAATCCGTAAAAATCTTTGTTACCGATATATTGTGTTAAGATAAAGGGGTAAAAATGGGCGAAAATACAGAATTAAAACGATTTACGACAATTAATTTCCTAAATTTTGCATTAGGATTTTTGGGGCTGCAATTTGCATGGCAGATGAGGATTGCGTTATCTGAACCTGTTACATCAAGTTTAGGTGCATCACCGTTGTTATATAGTTTAATATGGCTTGCAGGTCCGTTTTCGGGGATGGTAGTTCAGCCGATAATCGGGGTTTTGAGCGATAAAACTAAATCGAGATTCGGAAGACGTCGTCCATATTTGCTTGGCGGGGCTTTGATTACGGCGTTGGCTCTTTGGGCTTTCCCGCATTCGGCAGGAATTTCTGATTTTATTAGCAAAATTTGTCATTTTAATATGCCTGCGTGGGGCGGGTTATTGATTGCAGCATTATTGATTTGGGTTATAGATGCTTGTATAAATATTGCTCAAGGTCCTTATCGTTCTTTAATTCCTGATGTTGTGCCGCAGCAGCAGCATGCTCAGGCAAACTCTTATATCAGTCTTGCGATAGGTTTGGGTTCTGTTATTGCAATGGCTGTTGCGCCTGCGCTGAAATTTTTCTTTGATTATCAAATGTCAATATCTGCGCAATTTGTTATGGCGGGTATCGCATTTTCATTGGCAATGCTTTGGACTTGCTTGACGATTAAAGAAAAATCTACAATTCAAGGTGAACAGATTCTTTCCTCTGCTCAAAATGAGGAGGTGTCAAAATCTTTTTGGCAATCTATGAAAGAATTTTTCTTATTATCTCCTGAGGTTAAAAAGATTTGTACAATGCAATTTTTTACTTGGATTGGGATGATGTGTTTGTTGATTTATGTCACTCCGTTTGTTATACACACGGTCTATAATATTCCTGATGTGGCAGCAAATCCTGTTGCTCAAAGTTTGAAAGATACAGCACAAAATTATGCTTTAATTTGTCTTGCGGTATTTAATTTGGTATGTTTTCTTGTTGCAATACCTATTGGCAAACTCGCGGATAAATTCGGGAATAAAAAGGTTCATATAGTATCAATGTTAACAATGGTCGCGGCGTATTTAGGATTGGCGTTTTTCAGGACAAATCCGACTGCGGTTTTAGTATTTATGGCATTGTCAGGTATAGGTTGGGCAAGTGTTTGCGCTCTTCCGTTTGCGATGTTATCAAGATATATTAAACCGGGAACGGAAGGCTCTGTTATGGGTATATTTAATATATTTATTGCAGGCCCGCAAGTTTTTGTATGTACGCTGGTCGGATGGCTTATAAATGCTTCCGTTATTACTTCGGGAGGAAATATAAATCATCATTATGAATACACCTTCTATATTGGGGCTGCGTGCTTGCTGGCGGCAATTGCAGTGACAAATCTCATAAAAGAGGGGTAGATATATTTTAATGTAGGATAAGTTCGATAAGTAGGATAAGTTCGTTACGGTTTATTTATTCCTGTACCAAATGCCTTACACCTTACATGTCTTTAGCCGAAGGATCTAAATTTACATAGATTCTTCGGTCGCTCCACTCCCTCAGAATGACGTGTCATAATTTTTCCCCTCTACTGATTTTTAGGAGAGAGGGTAGGGGTGAGGTTAAATATATCATACCCCACCCGCATTTGCACGGCTCATAAAATT
>CAMOQI010000146.1 GCA_946622835.1 uncultured Candidatus Melainabacteria bacterium | reverse complement strand
TGTTTCAAATACCAATTCCATCTCTTTTGCTTCTTTAGGAAATGAGAGTTTTTCGTCAAATTTCGGATAATTAGCCAGCATAATCGCCTTAAATTCGGATTTTTTAGGTATTAACTGCCATACACGCTCTGTTATATGAGGCATTATCGGATGCAGCATACGCAACGACATATCAAGCACATATCTTAGCACCCTTTGAGTATTCAATTTGATATCTGCATCCTGCAATTGAATTTTTGCAATTTCAACATACCAATCACAATATGAATTCCAGAAGAAGTCATACAATTCATGTGCCGTTTCACCTATCCTATAAGATTCAATATTAGAATTAACTTCTTTTGCCGTGTTATTCATCTTATCTAATATCCACTTATCAGCGATTGTAAGCTTTGAATAATCAATATCATTTTCATCAACGCCTTCCAAATTCATAAGAACAAATCTTGAAGCATTCCAAATCTTGTTTGCAAAATTTCTTCCGTACTCAAATCTTTCATCAGAAATTTTTATATCCTGACCACCATACGTACAAAGTGAAGTCATAGTAAATCTGAGAGCATCACAGCCGTATTTATCAATAATTACAACCGGATCAATCGTATTACCTTTAGATTTTGACATCTTTTGACCCTTTTCATCACGAATCAAACCGTGAATGTAAACTGTTGAAAACGGAGCCTTCCCCGTAAACTCAAGCCCCATGGTTATCATTCTTGCAACCCAGAAGAAAATAATATCAAAACCTGTTACAAGAGTTGTTGTCGGATAGAATTTTTTATAATCTTCACTGTCAGTATTTGGCCAACCCATAGTACTAAACGGCCACAAACCTGATGAAAACCAAGTATCTAAAACATCTGTTTCCTGCTCCCAAAGATTCGGATCAGGATTTTCTTTTGCTACAATCATTTCACCGGTCACTTTGTTATGATATGCAGGAATTTGATGCCCCCACCATAGTTGACGTGAAATACACCAATCTCTAATATTTTCCATCCAACCAAGATAATTCTTTTCCCAACGCTCGGGGATAAATTTGATTCTGCCGTCTTTCACAGCTTTTATTGCTTCTTGCGCCAACGGCTTCATTTTCACGAACCATTGCTCTGAAAGCAGGGGCTCAATTGTTGTACCGCAGCGCTGACACTTACCTACATTGTGCTCATGATCTCGTGTTCTCAACAAAGAATTGTTATAAGAAAGCATTCCTATAATTTTCTCTCTTGCCTCATAACGATCAAGTCCGTGAAGATTTTCAGGAACTTCACCACAAGCTTTCATTTTTCCTTGCCCATCAATAACCCAAATCGGATCAAATCCATGGCGTTTGCCGACTTCAAAATCGTTAGGATCATGCGCCGGTGTAATTTTAACAGCACCTGTACCAAAACTTTTGTCAACATATTCATCTGCAATAATAGGAATTTCTCTGCCGGTCAACGGAATAACGACAGTTTTTCCAATAAGCTCTGAATATTTATGGTCAGATGGATGAACAGCAATCGCAACATCACCAAATATTGTTTCAGGTCGCGTTGTGGCTACAATAATTGCTCCGCTTTCACCTTTTAGCGGATAGGAAATTTCCCACAAATGTCCTTGTTCTGTTTCGTATTCGGTTTCAACATCGGAAATCGCAGACTGACAACGGGGACACCAATTTACTATATATGCACCCTTATATATTAATCCTTTTTCATATAATTTTACAAAAACTTCTTTAACAGCATCAGAACAACCCTCATCAAATGTAAACCTTTCTCTTGTTCTGTCAAAAGAAGCCCCAAGACGTTTGCATTGATCAAGAATTCTTGATTTATGAGAATTTGCCCATTCCCAAGTTTTTTCCAAGAATTTTTCTCTGCCTAAATCATGACGAGAAATCCCCTGTTCTCTAAGAGTTTTCTCAACGACATTCTGTGTTGCAATACCTGCATGATCTGTTCCGGGGAGCCATAAAGTTTCATAACCGCTCATCCTGTGGTAGCGAACTAAAATATCCTGCAATGTTTCATCTAACGCGTGCCCCATATGCAATACCCCCGTAACATTCGGCGGAGGAATAACAATAGAATATGGCTTTTTGGAACTTTTTGCATCTGCTTTAAAAAAGCCGTTATCTTCCCAGAACTTATAAATACTTTCTTCTGTTTCTTTAGCATTATAAACGGTAGGCAAATCTTCGATACTGATTGCAGGCATATTTTCTAATCCTCATAACTTAAATATTATCTATAAATAGATTAACACAAACAAAAATAAAGTATATTAGCAAATATATTAACTTTTATTATGAAAATAGGTAAAATAATTTGATTTAATAAATTCTTTACTTTACACTGTTTAAGAAATATACATAGTGCCGGGTCGGAATTAAAAACCTTACCGGCAGAGAATAAAAATTAAGGAGAAATAAAAAATGACACCAAGAAACTTTTTGTTTACCTCGGAATCAGTTACCGAAGGACATCCCGACAAAGTATGCGATCAGATATCTGATGCTATTTTAGATGAATTTTTAACAAAAGACAAAAGCTCAAGAGTTGCGGCGGAAACAACCGTTACAACCGGTATGGCTCTGGTCTGCGGAGAAATTACAGCAGATTGCTATGTTGATATCCCGCAAATAGTAAGAGATACTATCAAGAACATAGGATATTCCGGTTCAACAGGCGGAGGATTTGATGCTGATACTTGCGCTGTTTTAACAAGTATTGACGAACAATCTACAGATATTGGCAACGGAGTAAATAAAGCATTTGAATCAAGAAATAACAATACCGATACCTCAAGTATTGAAACAGAAGAAATCGGGGCAGGCGACCAAGGGATTATGTTTGGCTATGCTTGCAACGAAACACCTGAACTTATGCCGCTTCCTATAAGCCTTGCGCACAAACTTTCATACAGATTGGCACAAGTAAGAAAATCAGGAATTGTTAATTACCTGAGACCCGACGGAAAATCACAAGTTACGGTTGAATATATTGATGGTAAACCTTCAAGAATTCACACAATTCTTTTATCTACTCAGCATAACCCGATAATAAACGGAGTATCTGACAATAAAGAAGTTCAAGAAATTATCAAAAATGATCTTAAAAAACACGTTATCGATTACGTTTTTTCATCAGAAAATATTCAACCTGATGATAAAACAATTATCCTCATAAACCCGTCAGGCAGGTTTGTAATAGGCGGGCCTCAAGGAGATTCCGGCCTAACCGGAAGAAAGATAATCGTTGATACATATGGCGGCTACTCTCGCCATGGCGGAGGTGCATTCTCAGGCAAAGATCCGACAAAAGTTGACAGATCAGCAGCTTATGCAGCAAGATACGTTGCAAAAAATATTGTAGCTTCAGGTCTGGCTGAAAAATGTGAAATCGAACTTGCTTATGCAATAGGAGTCGCCGAACCCGTTTCAATTATGGTTGATACATTTGGTACAGGAAGAATTACAGATGACGAAATCTCTTCACTTGTATCAAAAAATTTCGATTTAAGACCCGCATCCATAATTAAACAATTTGATTTAAGAAATTTACCGTCTAAAAACGGCGGAAAGTTCTATCAATTGCTTGCGGCATACGGACATATGGGCAGGGTTGATATAGATGTTCCTTGGGAACACACGGATAAAGCCACTTTACTGAGCGAACAAGCAAGCTCTTGCGGTTGCGGATGTGTGTAAACTCAAATTTAAAAATAACCCTTTTGTAAAAAAGGGTTATTTTTTTTGTTATGATAGACTAAGACTATGAATACAAAAAAACTTAAATGGTTTATATGTTCGATAATCATTGCCGGAAATTTTTTGGGAATGCTTGATTCTACAAGCGTAAATCTGGCATTATATCCGATTTCAAGAGATTTAAATATTTCTTTAGCACAAGTTCAGTGGATAGTAATTGCATATATGCTTGTCCTGACGGTACTACTGCCATTTTTTGGAAAAATCGGAGATTTATTTTCTAAAAATAAAGTATACGGCTCGGGCTTTTTAATATTTGCACTTGGAGCAGCACCATGTTCTACTGCCGGCACTTTCAATTTTCTGATATTTTATAGAATTATAGAAGCAATAGGAGCCTCTGTTATGTTGGCAAA
>CAMOQI010000145.1 GCA_946622835.1 uncultured Candidatus Melainabacteria bacterium | reverse complement strand
CTCCCGTTCCCTATAAGACCACCTTGGTACACCATTTCTCCCATACGGGTTAGTTAGATAGTCTAAATAAGTTGTATATCAGTGTTGAAATATTACAAAATGTATAATATTGCTGCTGTTCGTGCTGTTCGTGCAATCTGGTACTTGACAAAACGTTGATTTTGTACTATAATTATACAAAGAGGGTGATAATATTGTACTATGACGGCAAGCGGTTACTATCTTTAAAGGACCTTGACGGCAACACGCCCGAAGTTTACATTTGTTCCGGCAATCGTACCGGCGGAAAAACAACATATTTTAATCGGCTTGTCGTGAACCGCTTTTTAAAAACCGGTTCAAAGTTCTGTATTGAATACCGATATAATAACGAATTGTCCGGTTGTTCCGAACGTTTTTTCAAGGATATTGGATCATTATTCTTTCCAGGAATGTTAATGGAAGAAGTGCCGTGCAGTAAAGGACAGTATTATAAATTAATCTTGAATAATCAAGAATGCGGTTATGCGATAAGCATTAACAATCCAGATGTCATTAAAAAAAATTCGCACATTTTCAATGACGTTGATCGGATTATTTTTGACGAATTTCAATCTGAATCTGCACATTACTGTTCCGACGAAGTCAAGAAATTTATATCAATTCACACATCAATCGCCCGAGGTCAAGGAAAACAAGTTCGGTATGTTCCGGTTTATATGATTTCTAACACTGTCTCAATAATAAATCCGTATTTTGTCGAATTGGGCATTTCGGAACGGCTCCGGGCTGATACTCGTTTTCTTCGCGGAACCGGTTTTGTTATGGAACAGACCTATAATGAAACAGCTGCGCAAGCTCAATTGCAATCCGGCTTTAACAAGGCGTTTTCGGGTAATAAATATGTTGCGTATGCTTCACAAAACGTTTATCTTAACGACTCGACCGCTTTTATTCAGAAACCGGAAGGTCGGGGAAGATACCTTGCAACGATAAAATTTGAAGATCGTTATTTTGGGATTCGTGAATATATCGACATTGGCATTATATATTGTGATGACAGTTACGATTTATCGCACCCTATGAAATTATCTCTGACAACAAGGGATCACGATATTAATTATGTGATGTTGAAGCAGAACGATTTATTTTTGCAAAATCTCCGCTTTTTGTTTGATCGTGGCTGTTTTCGTTTTAAAAATATGCTCTGTAAACAGGCTATTTTAAAAGCTCTATCTTATTAATGGTATCTGCGAATGTTTGTTATATTGGCTCGCTCGGATCACCACGGCTTGACTGCTGCCGGTCGAGTTTTCGGAAATGGTAACCGCTTTATAGCTTCATTCGTTAAAGATATAAAAGAAAATCCCTCGCAGAAATGCGGGGGACTTTCATTTTATTTGTTATATTTCCCAATTTTCGGGAGTTCCTGAACTAATTTTGCAAGTACCATTTGTATCAGAATATGGACAATATTTGCAGTAATTATGTGCCCTACAAGTGTCCATTATTTTGCGTAAAATCATATCTGCTTCTTGCTCAATACTTAACTCATTATTTTCACAATTATTGTTCATTTGACCACCTGTCCTTTCCTTTCCTTCCAAAAGTTCGATTTGCTTTGAAGCGTTATTGTAAAGCTTTTCAAGAAGCATTACAGTGTACTCTAAGCCTTCTATCCTTTGAAGCAGTTCTGTGCACGTGATTTCCCTGTCAGTCATTTTAGTCCCTCGCTTTCGTGTTCTTTGAGCCAATTTGAAAGTTCTTCAATTTTCCAGTCATAAGGAAAATCGTTTATTACACATCTGTTTTTCCAAAATACGCATTTACCGCACATTGATTTACTATTACAAACAGTGTGTATTTTTATAACAGCTTTTATAAGGTCAACACAATTCAACTCATTATTGCCTCACTTTCGTCCATTTCTTTTCTCAACCTTAAATATTCATTCCGTGCCGTACTTGCACTTAATAAGCAGTTATAAAATTTAGCTTTTGCTTTATAGATTTTAGACAGTCTTTCAGCTTTTATTATTTCTGGTAAAATTTCGTCTTTATCTGTGTTAAAATATAAATCATCATCTATGCGAACATATAAATCTATGTCACTCATTTAAATCATCTCCTAAACGACCTGCTTTTACACATATATTTAAAACAGGACAATTATTACAAGTAAAATGAGAACAAACACTATTTAAATCATTATTTAATTGATTCTTTGCAAACTTAAACGCGTTCTCTTTTTCAAGATAAATTTTATAAGATAATCCTACATTTATTAGCTTATCATTAATATTCATCTTCATCACCTGTCCTTTCCTTTCCTTCCAAAAGTTCGATTTGCTTTGAAGCGTTATTGTAAAGTTTTTCAAGAAGCATTACAGTGTGCTCTAAACCTTCAATCCTTTGAAGCAGTTCTGTGTATGTGATTTCACGTCCCTTTTGTTCATATTCTTTGATTGCTTTGAATAAATCTGTATCACTCATTTAATTTACCTCACTTTTAACATTCTGACGTATTAATTCAATGATTTGTTTTCCACAATTGTAACAGCAATGTTGCCATTCAAATCTGTCGCTATTTATTTCTTTCGTGCCAATCCAAATAGCAGGGTGATTAACGTCACTCTCACAGCAGCATCCGCATTTATCGCAAATAAACTTCATTTGTTAAAATCACCTCATTGTATAATAATCGTCCATTAGCACGATCCCGCCCCGGATCCGCTTCGGGACTTTCTTCCCGTAGATCTTCAAACCTACGTTAAAATTTTTATAGGTTCGTTTTGTTTGCAGGAAGGCTATTTGCTCTGGTGTGTATTTTGTTCTATCTTCTTCGGTCGGTTTATACCCTTCCAGAGATTTTATAAACAAATCTTTGCAAATATCGTCCATACCCGCGCACTTAACATTATAGTACGCGCTGTTTATCGGTTTTAAATTCTCCGCAACAACGTGTTCTATATACGTCTTTTGTCGAACGAACCATGCAGAATTCCAGGACGCTTCCAACTTCCAGCATAAGAATTTTTTGTCGTCGACTGTGATTCCCTGGAGCTTATCCGGCGGAAGGTCGCAGTGGATAGAATCCGTATCTGCATAGATAAAGCCGGGCTTGTATGGGCCATAATAATTTTTCTGTGCTGCTCTGATTGTAAAGTTTCGGGCATAGCTTGTTATTGCTGATCCTGCTGCGATATAGCCGGGCTTTTTATCGTTTGCCAGAACCGGAATAAAACCGATAGTTTGATCTTCTTTCACAACGGCAAATTTGAAGTTGCTTTCGTCACTCGCAGCCATTTTGCCATAAAGGTTATTTAAAAACAACTTTGATATTTCGCGAATAGCACCGGAAGAGTTCATTTTGATTTTTTGGTATTTTTCGATATAATCGTCAAAAATACCTTTTTGCGCTCGGAAGAAACAGCCGTCCAGGATCTCAACATTTTTAAGATCATAATGTTCTTGTATTAGCTCATAATCTGTCATTGTGAGTGTTAATGTTAAAGATGTATCGTGATATTCGCCGTTTTCGTCGATGTAATATTCGTAGAATCTGCGCGAATTTGCGTCAAATATTTTCGACGTGAAAAGCCATGCATTCGGGGGGTAATTGAAATCTCCCTTGACTTGAATGCACGGAAGAAAGTTCGGCTTGATATCGAATTCGCAGCGGATCCGTACAAAATAATAATACTGATCTTTAAGTTGACAGCAAACCGGAATGTAATTACCCTTCCAGAAGGTCGGGAAGCCTACCGGGTAATAATTCCCGGAATCGCTATGCATCATGCTTGGATAGAGCGAATTAACATCAGCAGTAAGGCCGTTATTAATTATTTTACACCTTTTCTGCGGTACCACGTAACACCAACCGCCTTTATATGATTTGCGAATATATTGATCGGCGTTTTTTGATCCATATATATTTTCATCGACCGGAATTTTAGTAAGATCGGGGAACATATTATAATAGGTCTTGGAGTCATACCAGAAAGACTTATATTCAGCCAGACAGCACGATCCAATCGTCAAGCGGTCATGACCTTCAGAAAACATGGTTTCAAGTGCTTCTTCAACGACAAGAACATCATTTGAAATATATTCTTTGTCCTGCTCGGTTATCTCACAACCGGCATATCGGAAACCGGT
>CAMOQI010000144.1 GCA_946622835.1 uncultured Candidatus Melainabacteria bacterium | reverse complement strand
TTCTTCGCTGCCGCTCAGAATGACGTGTTACAATTCACCCCTCTCCCTAACCCTCTCCCACAAGGGGCGAGGGAACAATTTATTTACCCCTACCCCGCGGAGCGCGGGGGTAAAACAACATAAACCATGGTTGGCAGCATTATGCCCAGTCCGGCCGAGGACCCCGCGGAGCGCGTTGGTAAAACAACATAATCCACGGTTGGCAGCTACATTTACCCCCTCCAACCCTCTCTTGAATTTCTAATGCTCATTTCATTCGCATTGAAATTCTTTTCTCTCCCAGGAGAGATAAATACAAAACAACATAAACCACTATTGGCAGCATTATTTACCCCTATCGCACAAGGAGTGAGGGAACTATATATTTACCCCTAGCCGCCTATGTTATAAGAAAACGCAGACTTAATATTTGCATCAATCATTGATCTGCAAGATTCCATCTCTTGCGTACACTCTTTAATTTGTGTTTCCAACGCAGCTTTTTGCGCGTTTAATTTCTCTTCTAAAAGTTTTAATTTATATTGTCGTTGTTGTAATTTCTTAGCAATCAAACTATCGGATTCATAATCGGTTCCAACCTGCATAAGATTATTTACAGAATTTTGTGCCGTCATTAAAGCCGCGGTGATAAGTTGAAGTTTCCATTCCGCATTGGACTTCATCATCTGCAGCTGTCGCATTCTGACTATTCCGATTAGTAAACCCATTTTCTACCTATCTTTTCTGATCTAAGTTAGATCCTTTTAAGAAATTGTGCTGACTGTTTTCTGCTATCAACTGTTCCATTTTATTCAGCTGATGTTTGTGATAATTGAGTCTGTACTGCGCCATACGCAATTTCTTTTTTACCGTTAAAAAATCTTTTATTCCTTCTACCATTGAATTTATCATCATTTGAATAGGATTCATTCTGATAAGATAATTCTTTGTGTATACCAAGAACTCTAAGATTCTTTTTATATATAGATCCAACGTTTCTTGAAACATGATGCTCCTTACACTTTAGACCTACATGTATTTAAAAACATCACAGCATAAATAATTGATAAATTTTAAGTAAGTTTGTAATATTTCTTAATACAAAGGTCCACTTCTTACATGGATATTTACGGCAGATTTTCAAAAAACTTTAATAATATAAAAAAAATGATACAAAATTTGTAACATTTTTTACAAAATCTGTACCATTTAATTTCAAACAAGTGTATATTATAAATTCTGAATAGCTTTAGAATCGCTGTCAATACCTTCTTTAAGCATCTTTTTAGCAACATCACCTTGGGTATCAAGCATTTTACAAACAGTTTCGATATTACGAACTTTTGTAGATAAAATAACATCCGCATTTGCCGTGATATTACCCGTAATATTTTGATATGCCGCTAAAGCAGCAGATGTAGTACCTTGCATAAGGTTACCCAAAACGGTAGTACCCGCACCATATACACCAAGGTATGGGGAAATCGCGGTTAAAATACCACCAAAACCGGAAATTGTACTTGCGAAAGGCATAACGATATTTGATGAGATTTTCCCCATACCGGAAGCTGTACCGATTCCATACGCAGCAGCACTTGACACATCAACAATACCCGCAGCACTTGATGCAAAACCGGTCGGAACACCGCTTGTGCCCCATCCGTTTAACACAGACGCCGCACCGCCTGTTGCCAAGCCATATATAGAATTAATCGATGCCGCACCGTTCGGAAATCCTGAATAATTATACAAAGAATTTAATCCAAATGCACTGCCCGGATTTGTTTTATTGTAATAAGAAGTACCCGAAATATTCATCGTTTCGGAACCGCCAAAAACAGTTGCAAATGATGATGGAGCAAGCAAACTTGCCATGTTATACAAAAGATTTCCGGCAGATTCAAATCCTGTTCCGGTTCCACTGCCTGAGACAGTTAAATCTCTTAATCTGTCGTAAGTTTCCCACATTTGAGCTTTTGCAGCCGAACTTGCATCTGAGAATCTGTTTGCTATTACTAAATTACTATCGTATTTGTATGACATAATTACCTCTGTTATCTTTCTTAAAAGTAACTTATT
Source organism: uncultured Candidatus Melainabacteria bacterium (assembly GCA_946622835.1). Classification (GTDB taxonomy): domain Bacteria; phylum Cyanobacteriota; class Vampirovibrionia; order Gastranaerophilales; family Gastranaerophilaceae; genus Zag111. The sequence continues at coordinate 2,083 of CAMOQI010000144.1, read as the reverse complement.
AACTTTCGAACGTTTTGAATGTACTTTCGATATTCTTAGATATAATTTTGTGAACTGCTTCCATTTCGGTTTGAAGAGCATTTTGTTCAGTGTCCAAAGCCTTCAGGCGCAATTCCAAGGTTCTGTCTTCCGTTTGGATTTGTTCCGTTCTTGCATTGATGTCTTGTACTCTTTTTTCATATACTTGTTGTTCATAATTATACTGATTCATAGCATCTTCATAAGCTAATTCATCCGTTACCGTTGACGTTTTCAATGCATAAACCGCACTTGAGCCTTCCAATTGAATTGATGTTGCCCGTCCATCACCGTCATATTCAATGATAGCGTATTTTGAAACTTCTTTATTTGATGCCAGATAATCTGAGTAATATGAATGCAAAGCAGAAGTAGGATCTTGGCGACATGCTTCCAAGCTATCCGGTGTAGTTGATGTTCTGGAAGCATAATTTACATGTCCGTTTAAATCAGTCCAGAAATATATATTATCCAAAGTATCAGGGCTTCCGCTATCTTTATAAGCCTTCCAATCTCTTGCAACTTGGGTATCCGGCCAATCAACCAAAATTTGATCCAGTTGAGCCTTATAAGTACCCCATACAGAAGTTTTACTTGTATCATCTCTATCAACATTACCCAAGCACTCTAAAGTTCTTGTACCAACCATATAATAACCGTCCCTCTCGGAAGTTGGCGGTACATATTGCACTTGAGGATTTGTCAAAGTATTTCTTATACCTGTATACTCGTTTACTCTGGAATAATATGTAACATAAGAATTGTAATTAATACCATCGGTATCAGTATATGATGCGTCTTGAATTTCCTTTATGGTTTCAACCGTATCACCCATCTCGAAAGAATACTGCATTGTAGTAAAATCCGCAGTAGACGGGGCTGTTGGGACTTTCATATTATAAAGCTGATTCCACAGTTCAGAGGTCTGATTAGCAAGCGCTGTTCTTGCTTGGTTTATTTGTTGTCCTTCATATTCAACGTTTGTCTTTCTTGCGGCAAGTGAAATCCATCTTGCTTGAGAAGCTGCCATGCCCATACGTGCTCTCCTTCTAGTGTTTTCTTTCTACTTCGTATATGGTTTAATTATTTTTTTTTTAAAGTCAATAAGACCTATGAAAATTATACAATATTTATTAAGTTTTATGTAGAACTAAGATTAAAAAATCAATCATTCGTAGGAATTTCTGACAAATTTACATCAAATCAATGAATTTGTTGTGAATTATTTCAAATTTTTTTATTTTTCTGATAAAATACTGGAGGTAGAAACTAAAGGAAAGGTATACAATGAAATTTTCTTCGTCTTTCAAAGTCGGACTTTTGGCACTAATTGCACTTGTTTTACTGGTCGGAACCGTTTTAAAAGTAAAAGGTCGCGCTTTTTCTTCTGCAAAAAGAATCGCAATTCAATTTAAGGATGTAAACGGATTGAGACCCGGTGCCGGAGTACAAATGATGGGCCTTAAAGTTGGACAAGTCGAAGAAATTACGCCGATTGTAAAAAATGAAGACAGTTATGTTAACGTCAAATTCGTAATAACAGACTCAAACGTTTCAATCCCAAAGGCATCCACCTTTTCTATACAACAGTCGGGATTAATCGGGGAATTATTTTTAGAAATTACACCTCCAAAAAATCTTCTCATATATGTTCCTATGAACAATATAAATTTATTACAAAAGAATGATCCTGTCGAAATGCTGCTTAGTGACGAATATCACAATGTAGGGCTTATTAAATCTGTTGATGTTATATCAAGATCATCTCTACCATACAATTATAAAGACAAGATAAAAACGGCATATGCATATAAAATAAACTATTTCATAAACTTACCGGGATTGATTCTGCCGGATTTTGTTATTGGTAATGCTATCAAAACAAAAGACGGCGTTCATAAGCTCAGAATAGCACCTCTTGACGGAATGCCGATTGCAATGCCAAAACAAGATCTGCCGTATACAATCATCGAACCTATGAGATTATCCGATTTTATGAATTGGCAATATAAGGCTATGGAAACATTAACCGAAACAAACCTTAAAGTTAACGAAATTCTTACAG
>CAMOQI010000143.1 GCA_946622835.1 uncultured Candidatus Melainabacteria bacterium | reverse complement strand
GGTTGCGGATGTTCAAGATTTGAAGGCTAATCCAAAAGCGGAGGCTTCGGGTGTTGTCATTGAAGCCAATCTTGATAAGGGTAAAGGTCCTGTTGCTACACTTTTGGTTCAAAACGGTACGTTGAGAACAGGAAATTGTGTTGTTGTCGGAACGGCTTGCGGTAGAATAAGAGCATTGTTGTCTGATAGCGGCGAAAGAATTCAAAAAGCTGAACCGTCTACTCCTGTCGAAATTTTAGGTTTATCAGAGGTTCCGCAAGCGGGTGATTATTTTGAAGTTGTTCAAAATGAAAAAGAAATGCGCGCTATTATTAGTGACAGGAAAGAAAAAGAACGTAATAAACGACTTGAAGCTATGCTTCCTGCTCATATCAGAAAAGAATCTGTTGCCGGTGATGAGGCAATTCCTCAGCTTAATTTGATTATTAAGGCAAATACCAATGGTGCGGCAGAAGCTGTAGCTCAAGCGATTGCCCAAGTTGAATCAAAAGAAATTACGACAAAAATTATCCACGTCGGTGTGGGTAATATTTCAGAAGCGGATGTTATGCTTGCGGCGGCATCCAATGCTTTGATTCTTGGTTTTACCGTTAAGGAAGATGCAAACGCTATGGCATCTGCGGAAAAAGAAGGTGTTACAATTAAAAAGTATGATATTATTTATCAATTGCTTGAAGATATTGAAAAAACGCTTCTTTCCTTACTGGAACCTGAAATTAAGGAAGTTGCTCTTGGCAAGGCTGAGGTTCGCCAAGTGTTTACTATTGGTAAAATCGCAAAAATTGCCGGCTGCTATGTTACGGAAGGTAAGATTGTTCGTTCAAAAGATGCAGTATTGCTAAGAGACGGTGTTGAAATATATCGCGGTGAAATTGATCAGCTTAAGCGCTTTAAAGATGATGTTAAAGAAGTTGCTCAAGGTTTTGAGTGCGGTATTTCATTTAATAAATTTAATGATATTCAAGTTGGGGATATAATTGAAGTTTCCACAACGGAAGAAGTTGAAAGAAAATCTTTATAAGGGGGTAAAAATGATACCTAAAGTTTCTATGTTATCCGATAACAATATTCCATTCACATCTGTATTTGCGGCTAGAAAAGTCGTGATGATCAGAGAAAATGGCAAATTGTCAAAGGATGTTTATTCGCCTTCAAATTTATCTGAAAAATCAAGCTCTTTTTTTAAGAGAATTAAAGATGTATTTTATGAAATATTTCCTGAATTTCATAAAGATTATAGATCTATGGTAAGCAAGAAGGTATTATAATGTCTTTAAGAAATGAAAGAGTAAGAAAAGAACTCATGCGCGATATTTCCGATATTCTCAGAAAAGAAATCCGAGGGACGGAGGGTGTTGTTTCAATTGTGGATGTCGAAGTTTCCCATGATAATTCATATGCAAAAGTTATATATAGTGTTCTTGGCTCTGAAGAACAAATAGAAAAATCAAAAGAAACGATTGAAAAAAATACCCCAAAAATAAGATATGAGGTGGGGAAAAGACTTCGTTTGCGTCTTACTCCGGAATTACGTTTTGTATATTCAAACGGTTTAGAAGAAGGTTCTCGAGTTACTAATCTCATAAACAAAATTTCCAGAGGAGAAATTTAGTGGGAGCAAATATTGAGGTTTTTCCCGCCGGATTTTTGAATATAGATAAACCGAAAGGATGGACATCTTTTGATGTCGTTGCTCGTTTGCGAAAAATAACAGGAGTCAGACAAATCGGGCATACTGGAACATTAGATCCTTTTGCAACAGGAGTTTTACCTGTTTGTATCGGCAAAACAACAAGGCTTATTGAATATTTATCTGATGATAAACAGTATGTCGCAACGGTTCAATTTGGAAAAAATACTGACACATATGATATTGACGGTAATATAACTGAAATATTTGATAAAAAAGTTAGAAAAGAAGAGGTTTTTGACTGCTTGAAAAATTTTGAAGGTGAAATTTTGCAGCTGCCTCCAATTTATTCGGCTATAAAAAAAGACGGCAAGAAACTTTATGAATATGCCAGAGCAGGAGAGTCCGTTGAAATTACCCCGAGAAAAGTTTTTATAAAAAAAATTTCGTTAGTGGAATTTGATGAGGAATATCAGGTTGCCAAAATTGAGGTCGAATGTTCGGCAGGTACATATATCCGCTCAATTGCGTATGATTTAGGTAAGTTGTTAGGCTGTGGCGGATATTTGAGTGAATTAAGAAGGACAAAGACGGGTAGGTTTTGTATAGAGGATTCAATTGAGTTGGATAGGATAAAAACAATTGAAGATGCCAAATCTGCTATAGTTAAACCTGTTGAAGCACTTGATAAACCGATAATGGAATTGTCTGAAACAGAGGCTGGCAGGATTTCTCATGGAATGTATATTGAAAATAAAAGTTACAAAAATTCAGATATTGTAATTTTGGTTTATAATGGTAAAATACATGGTGTAGGTTTGGTCGATAATAATAAAATATTGGCAAAAAAAGTATTTGAGGTGTTATGAAAAAGATAATTTTATTACTGGGAATTTTAATTGTAGGGGCGCCAAGTTTTGCGTTGTGCGAATATGATTGTGTTGCTCCGTATAACTTGAATAATAAATTTCGTGCTGTTATGAGTAATATTACAGGTGCGAATGCAATAGTAGAGAATCGCTTGGAATCTATATTGAAAAAAGAAGTGTTAAAGATTGCATCTGCTGATCATTTGAAAATAAATATAGATTCGTATAGTCCAAAAGATTTGAAAAACGGAATATTTAAAGGTCTGAAAGTAAAAGGAAAAAATGTAGTTATAAATGACATTTATTTGAATGACCTTGAAATGGAAACCCTTTGTGATTTTAACTATATAAGACAATCCGGTAAGGAGATTGTTTTTGTGGAGGCCATGCCGATGTCGTTTGAAGTGGCAATGGATTCGGGCTCTATTAATAAAACCGTTGAAGATGGTAAATATAAAAAGGTGACTTCTGATTTGAACAGAATGATGTCCTCTTACGGAATGGGACTTCAGGTTTCTTCAACAAGGATTTCTATAAAGAATGATAAATTGTATTATGTAATTGGTTTTGGATTACCGTTTATTGCAAAAGAGCAAAAAATAGTTGTTCAAGCTGATTTGAGAGTTAAAGATGGTAAGATTGATTTTAATAACACGCAATTGGTATCTAATAAGTTCAATTTGAAATTAAATAAATTGGATTTTATTTTGAATTATTTGAACCCGTTGGATTTTTCGGTTAACCTCTTTGATAATAAAGACGCAAAAGTTACCGTAAAAGATGTTGAAATCAGAGATGATATGGTGTATGCAAAGGGTATAATTGTTGTTCCAAAGGATTAAATTATGACAAAGAATCAAAAATTATTACTTGTATTTATAGGTTTTTGTATGTTGATAGTCGTGGGGCTTGTTGCTTTCAACGTGTTTATGCCAAAACCGGAGATAAAGCCTGATGATGTTCAAGTTCTTGAGCGCTCCGTTCAGGAAGAAGTTGCCGAAGAACCAAAACAAGAAGAAGAAAAAGTTGAAAAAGAATATGTTAATATATATTTTATCGGCAAAAATGAAAATAATGAAGAGGTCTACAAAGCCGTAAAACGTGTATATAAACAAGATGTCGACGGTTCCAAGATTCGCTTTGCAGTAAATTCACTTATTAGAGGTCTAAAGCCTGAGGAAATACAAAAGGGGGTTTATACAGAAATTCCTTCTGCCTCTCAAGTTATAAATATTACGGAAATGTCTGATAAAGTTGTGGTGAATTTGAATTCATCATTTGTAACAGGCGGAGGAACAGAAAGTTTGTATAAAAGGCTTTATCAATTGATTAAAACAGCAAAACTCAATACTCATTTGCCTGTTTATTTGTTCATAGACGGCCAAAGAGCCGATGTCGTTGGGGGAGAAGGTATAATGCTTTCGCAGCCCTTGAGCAATTCTTCATTGGATAATTAATATAAAATGGATGAGATAAAAAAAGATTTAGATTACTATATGGGACTTGATTGGACTTTAATCGAGGGTCAGGATTTGGATTTTGAAGGAAATCCTTATCATTATATTGAAATAAAAGAAATACCCAGCTTTACTTTTTGTGCGAAAACCTTGGAAAGGGCAAAACAAAATTATAAACATCAAAAGATTAATTCGTTAAATTCGATTAATTCG
>CAMOQI010000142.1 GCA_946622835.1 uncultured Candidatus Melainabacteria bacterium | reverse complement strand
CAAGCTATGGTCATGTCAGAAATTTACCCACAAAAGATTCCGCAACGGATAATTTAGGATTCGATGTTAATAACGGATTTGAACCTAAATTTGAAATAATACCCGGAAAACAACAAGTCGTCAGAAAATTAAATGATTTAGCCAAAAAATTTGATAAAATTTACCTTGCATCAGACCCTGATCGGGAAGGTGAGGCTATTGCATGGCATGTTCGCCAAATTTTAAAAGTGCCGGATGATAAAATTTTTAGAATAGTATTCAACGAAATTACACCAAAAGCAGTTAAACATTCTGTCGAAAATCCGCGCGCAATTGATATGGATATGGTTCAAGCACAACAAACACGCCAGATTTTGGATAAACTTGTAGGGTTTAAGTTGAGCCCTGTTCTGTGGAAACAAATCGGAAACAGAAATCTATCTGCAGGCAGAGTTCAATCGGTTGCATTACGTATGATATGCGAACGCGAAGAAGAAATCGAAGCTTTTATACCGCAAGAATATTGGTCAATTCATGCACTTTTGGACAAAGACGGAAAACAATTTGAAGCAGAGCTTGCCAAAATCAAAGACAAATCCGTTGAAAAAAATATTAAAACAAAAGAAGATGCGCAAAAAATTGTAGATTATCTGACAAATCCCCAAACTCAATATGAAGTATCTAAAGTTACCAAAAAAACCACCAAACGCAAGCCGACAGCACCTTTTATAACATCAACAATGCAGCGTGCCGCAAGCTCAAAACTTGGCTTTGGGGTGTCCAAAACAATGCAGGTTGCCCAAAAATTATATGAAGGAATTGAAATTGACGGAACTCCCGTAGGTTTGATTACATACATGAGAACAGACAGCGTCAGGGTGTCTGACGATGCCCGTGATATGGCACATGATTATATTTTGCAAAATTACGGCGAAAAATATTACCCCGAAACAGCAAATGTATACGTCAAAGGCAAACAAAACGTTCAAGATGCCCACGAAGCCATTCGCCCGTCATATCCTGAACGCACACCTGACAGCATAAAAAAATACCTTGATAATGATCAATATAAATTATACAAACTTATTTGGGAAAAATTTATGTCCTCACAGATGTCGCCCGCAGAAATTGCAAATAAATCAATTGAAATAACATCAGGCGATTACACATTAAGAGCAGGAACAAGCAAGGTCACATTTGACGGATTTTTAACCCTGTATAATGACTCAGAAGAAGAAGAACAAGAAGCAAATGATACAAAAATTCCGGATTTGGAAAAAGGTGACAATGTAGCGTGTAAAAAAATTGACCCCAAACAACACTTCACCCAGCCGCCCCCAAGATATAACGAAGCATCTTTGGTTAAGGCGCTGGAAGAATACGGAATCGGCAGACCTTCAACATATGCCACAATTATAACGGTTATCCAAACGAGAAAATATGTTGAGAAAAAAGATAAGGCGCTTCGCCCGACACTTTTGGGCAGGACTGTTTCAAAGCAATTGGTTGAACAATTTGCAGATATTATGGATTATAAATTCACTGCGGGGATGGAAGAAAAACTTGATAAAATCGCAGAAAAACAAGCTGTTTGGTCAAAAGTTCTTCAAGATTTTTACACACCCTTTATGCAAGAAGTCAATGCCGTTATGAAAACCGCCCAAAAAATGACAATCGAAACAAAATACAAATGTCCTAACTGCGGCAAACCGATGGTGCTTCGCTCCAGCAAAACAGGTTCGCAATTTTTGGGATGCTCCGGTTTTCCCGATTGCAAAACCACAATGTCTTTAAATGCAATACAAGAAGCTGAGCTTGAAGAAAACGATTCTGAAGAAAAACCACAAGAAGTCTGTGAAGAAAAATGCGAAAAATGCGGTTCTGATATGATTTTCAAACTCGGGCCGTACGGAAAATATATGGAATGTACAAACGAAAATTGCAAGCACCGTAAACCATACAGAAAATCTACAGGCGTTACTTGCCCAAAATGCGAAAAAGGAACAATTGTTGAGCGCAAATCAAAACGCGGAACCGTATTTTTTGGTTGTGACAGATATCCCGACTGTGATTTTGTACTATGGAACGAACCCACTGGCGAAAAATGTCCGAATTGCGGAAATTTGCTTGTAAAAAAAGTACTAAAAAGCGGCACAACAATTACCTGCTCCAGCATTAAATGCGGATACAAAAAAGAAGAGGGGTAAAGGGGTAAAGGTAGAATGGCTATAGATAAAGAATTATACGAACGATATAAAAAATTAAAAGCCCAAGGAGTAAATATCACTTTGGCCGAATTAAAAGCCCAATCAACAGCAGCCACAACCGTCCAAAATGCTGCAACTCCTACGACTGCAACAACTTCAGCATATGAGCAGCCCCAAGTAAAATACAGCGGAAATATTCAACAACACCAAACCTTAAATCAAGGTTATATGTCACAATTCAGCTCTTCTTTTCAATCTGAAACAATTCAAACAGAAAAAGAAGAGTTTCACGGGAATATTAAAACCGCACAAACTCCACAAACTCAACAAACAACAAAATTTGGACTTATCGGCTATCCTTTGGGACACTCACTTTCAACATATATTCACAGCGCAGGATTTGAAAGTCTTGGACTTGACGATTTCAGTTATGAACTTTTGGAAACCTCACCGGAAAATCTTGTAGATAGAATAAAATATATAAAATACAACGGGTTTGGAGGTTTTAACGTAACAATACCTTTAAAACTGCCGGTAACCGTATTTTTGGATGAAATAGATTCAACCGCAGATGATGTGGGCGCGGTTAACACAGTTGTCATAAACTCCGACAAAACACTAAAAGGATATAATACTGATATAATGGGATTTCAAAGCGCAATACCCAAAGATATCATTTTAAACGGCAAATCCGCAGGAGTTCTCGGTACGGGAGGAGCCGCAAGAGCCGCTATTGCCGGACTTATCAAGCTTGGGATAAAAAATATAAAAATATTTACAAGAAATATTCCAAACTCTGCAGACTTAATTAAATATCTTGAGAATAAATATACGGATATTGAATTTAATGCATACCAAATTGAACATACAAGAAGCCTTGAAGATATTGATATCCTTGTAAATTGCACCCCTATCGGAATGAAAGGGCGCGGCGCGGATTACACGCCGGTTGAAGAAAAAGAACTCTGTACTCTGCCTGCGGGCGCAATAGTTTACGATGTTATATATAACCCGCTTAAAACGGTTTTAATAAAACTTGCACAAAAACACGGATACAGAACAATAACAGGCTTAGATATGCTCATATACCAAGCAATAGAAGCTCAAAAAATCTGGACAGGACAAACCCCCGATTTTAAAGATATGAAAATCGCCGCTTTGGAAAATCTGATAGGCTAAACAAAATAAAATAATAAACACTACCACGGGTAATCTTTAGAAATCTTCCACCCGTCAAGTTTTATCAATGCTCCGCAATGAGCACCATTATAAGCCTCGCCTGTTTTTGCACACAATCGTCCACCCGAGCGTGTACCGGTTTTGGTTAATTGTTTTCTTGTAAATCCTTCCCCTGCGAAAAAGACACCGGGATCATCAATCCTGACATCCGCAGTTTTACCATATCCTTTTAATATTATAAAAAATATGTCTTTTCCCCTAATATTGGGGCTTGAACTTCCATTTATATCAACATATATGGTTGTGAAGGCTTTTTCCGGAGAAAATATCAACTCAACACCGTTTTTTAAAACTATACCGTATAACTTCCTCCACGAATTGTTAGGCTCTATACCATATAAATTATGATTTGTATGAGAGGTGCAATAAGATTGGTTATTATTACAAATATACGAGTAGTTTAAATATGGTAAAAAATATTGTTTTGTTAACTTTTCACTTGCAGGATATGTAGCGGTAGTAGAAGTACCCATGTTCCAAGATGTAAGATCACCGTTATCATCCTCGGATAATTTTACTGCCTGAGTAATTTGAGCGTAAGTCTGTTTTAATCTGCTAAGGGTAACTATTTTTTGGTACCGGTTAATCAATGACGGAATAACCATCGCGGCAACAACGCCAATGATGCCTAATGTTATAAGTACTTCTGCAAGGGTAAACGCTAAATTTTTACAGAGTTTCTTTATAGGTGTTAAAATGCTTGATTGACAGGAGTTTTCATCTACCCCCCCCCCGTAAAAGGTTGG
>CAMOQI010000141.1 GCA_946622835.1 uncultured Candidatus Melainabacteria bacterium | reverse complement strand
AACTAAGCCCGTAGCCCGTAGGGTAGACTTTAGTCTACCAATACTACAATTTTCATTCTAAATCCATATTTAAAACACCATTCTTATCATTAAAATTACACCAATCTTCTTGATAAAAACCTTGTTTTACAAATTTTTTAAAAGAAGAAAATTCCCAATCTTTCGGTGCAATATTCAGATGTTTCTCGGAATTGTAATGAATATAATCCAAATGTTTATTAAAATCCATATCATTTCTAATAATATGGTCATAGTATTTTCTTTGCCAAATTCCCTTTTCACGTCTGTCTAATTGGGCTTCTGTTTGATTCATGTTCTTTGGCAATAATCTTGAAAAATTTGATTTGAAAGATGATATTATTTTAGAATAGTCAGAAGCTTTATCGGTTTGAATTAAAATATGTAAATGGTCTGGTAAAGCAATGCCTGCTATAATTTCATAATTATATTTAACATTTTTGAATGATTGTCTTAATAATTCGATATTTTTAACCAAAATTTGTTGACGATTATATGTAACAATCGTAATAAACACAATATTTTTATCTTTATAATATCGTTTAAAATTTGACATAGAACCATAATAAATTATTGGTAGACTAAAGTCTACCCTACTTTTAATAATCGTCAAACTCTCTGTTCTTTCTTCTCAAACGGACTGTTCTATTACAGCAAGGGTATACACCCTTAAAAAGCGGGCAACGAGACTCGAACTCGCGATCTTCTCCTTGGGAAGGAGACATTCTACCACTGAACTATGCCCGCATCTGTTATTATTCTATCATAAAAATATTTAAAAATTTTTTAATAATGTTTAAAATATTTTGGTATTTCTGTCGATATCTCTTTGTTGATCTTTTTTAGCTAATGCTTCACGCTTATCATACAGTTTTTTACCTTTTGCCAAGCCTATTTCGACTTTGGCAAATCCTTTTTTAGAGATAAATACTTCCAGAGGGATTATTGTATATCCGTCTTTTTTAATCTTGGAATGCATTTTCAAAATTTCTTTTTTAGTAAGTAAAAGTTTTCTTACTCGTTGTTCTTTATGATTATACCTGTTTCCCTGCTCATAAGGTGATATATGACAGTTATACAAATAAATTTCATTATCTTCAATCTTGCAAAAACTGTCTTTAAGATTAATTGCATTTTTACGAATGGATTTAATCTCTGTTCCGGTCAGCACCATTCCGGCTATATATTTTTCAAAAATATTATAGTCGTGAAAAGCTTTTCGGTTCGTTGTGATTATTTTTTTCTCCATAGATAAATTATATCACAAAACAAAATCTCTTATTTATAAAGATGACAGTGACATTTGTGCGTGTTGGAAAAATTTGTGGAATTTGGGATATCAGTTTGGCACACAGACATAACAAACGGACATCTTGTGTGGAATTTGCAGCCCATTGGCAGATTTTCAGGGGAAGGAAGTTCCCCTGTCAGTTCAATTAAATCTGTTGTTTTGGAATTTAATTCCGGAACCGCACTTAAAAGTGCGCGCGTATACGGATGTTTCGGGTCATTAAAAATTTCTTCGGTCTGACCTGTTTCAACAATTTCTCCAAGATACATTACCGCAACCCTATCAGATAAATATTTTATTACCCCTAAATCATGTGAAATAAATAAAAATGTCAGATTATAGTCTTGTTTTAATTGTTTTAAAAGATTTATAATTTGAGCCTGAATACTAACATCTAAAGCGCTGACCGGTTCATCTGCCAATATTATTTCAGGATTCAGCATAAGTGCTCTGGCAATTGCGATTCTCTGCCTTTGACCGCCGGAAAATTCGTGCGGGTAATTATTTAAACAACTTTCATCCAGTCCGACTTTTTCCAGAGTTTCCAGTATATGTTTTTTTATTTCTTTTTTGGTAAGTTTTGTATTAATTTCAAGCGGTTCTGCTAGAATTTGTCCTATCTTCATTTTGGGATTAAGGCTGGAATATGGATTTTGAAAAATCATTTGAATTTTTTTGTAGAAATCTTTTAATTCCTTATCTTTAAAATTTAAAATATTTGTCCCTTCAAGTATAATTTCGCCTGATGATATATCAACAAGTTTCATCAAAGCCTTTGCAAGCGTGGATTTGCCGCAACCTGATTCCCCCGCAATAGCAAGAATTTCACCCTTTTTAATCTCTAAATTTATCCCATTCACGGCATAAACTTTTTGGGTTGCCCCAAAAGCATTTTTCTTTGTTTCATATACTACGTTCAAATTTTTTATCTCTAATATATTCATAGTGAAATTTTATCTTATTTGTTGTTTTTTCGCAATTAGACAGAAAGTTTTATAATTTTAGCAAGGCATCAAAAATACCCTCACTAAATGTCGGATGCGGGTAACATACTTCTTTTAACTTATCCGCGCTAATTCCGTTTTGGATTGCTATAAGAATTTGCTGAACAAGAGCGGAAGCTTCTTTGCTGACTATGTGAACTCCAACAATTTTATTATCTTTGGATAATATTTTAATAAAGCCTTCTGTTTCTCCGTCACAATGGGCTTTGCCAAGAGCGGACGTGAGGATAAATGCTTTTTTATATGTATCAGGTTCTAAATCTTGCTCCCGTAACCCCGCCCAGGCTATTTCAGGAGAACCGTAAACGACAAAAGGTATCAGGGTTTTTTCAAATTTTATTCCGTCTGTTTCTTCAATGGCTTGTTTTATTGCATAGTGTGCCAGTTGAATTTCCCCTGCAACATCACCAATATATCTGACTCCGTCTATTTTTTCGAAAGTGTTGGGAACTCTTCCGACAGCAGCCAAAATTTTTTCAACCTCGACGGTTTCACCATTCGATAGTATTATTTTTTCATTGTCAATTTTTTCAACTGAAGTTTGAGTGTAAAATTTTATTCCGCGAGATTTGAATATACGCTCAATTCTTTTTGATACCTCAATATCAGCCGCAGGTAAAAGATGCGGAGCAAATTCGACTATCGTGGTTTCAACCCCGAAATTTGACATAATTCTTGCCCATTCAATCCCTATAGCGCCGGAGCCTATTATCAGAATCGATTTTGGCAAATGCTCAAGAGCCAAAATATCGTCTGATGATAGTATAAATTTATGATCAAACTCAAGCCCTTCAATAGCTTTAGGTGAAGATCCTATTGCACAAATTATTTTTTTACATTGGTATGTGCATTCTCCGGCTTGAATTGTTTTAGAATCGAGTATGTTTGCTTCTTTCGGTATAATTTCAACTTTTGCATTTTTCAATGCAAGTTCAATACCTTTGCGAAGTTTTTCAACTACGTTGTTTTTGTGCTCAATTATTTTACCCCAATCGTAGCTTACCTCATTCAGGTTAAGTCCGAAAGTTTGAGCATTTTTATATTTATAAAACATTTCACCGGAGTGCATAATACTTTTGGTTGGGATACAGCCTTTGTTAAGGCAAACACCGCCTATATTCTCTTTTTCAAAAAGGATAACTTTTAATCCTTTTGCGGATGCATGCAATGCCGCCGTATAACCGGCAGGGCCCCCTCCTATTATTCCTAAATCATAAGTTTGTGTCATTTTATCCCCGTGTATAAACTCTCGGCAGACGAACCTTAAGTCTGCATGTTAATTCATAATTGATTGTATTCAATATTTTTGCCCATTCATCTATGGAATGTTTTTCGTCTAACAGAGTAATAACATCTCCGCAAGATGCCTCAACTCCGGTTATATCAAACATCATTTGATCCATTGTAATATTCCCGACTTGAGGAACTTCGATCCCGTTTACCATTCCTTTAATTTTATTTGAAAGAAGTCTGGGAACCCCATCTGCGTATCCGATAGGAATTGTTGCGATTGTGCGATTTTCTTTTGCAATATAGGTATGGCAATAACTGACTCCTTCTCCGATTTTTGCCGTGTGAATGTTTACAATTCTGCCTTTTAAGGATATTAATTGTTTCAATTGGGGTTTTTTAAATTCTATTTCGGGAAAATCCGGATATAACCCGTATAAACAGATACCAACCCGACGCATATTTGAATTTGGTACATCATAACAAATTGAACCTGCGGTATTTAATACGTGCAATAAAAGTCCGTCTGTATTGGAATTATCAATAACATAATTCCATTTTTCAATCTGCTCTTCCGTTTTATCAAACTCTTCCGCAGCAGCGAGGTGAGTAAAAATACCTTGCAGATTTATATAGTCAAGGGTTTGAAT
>CAMOQI010000140.1 GCA_946622835.1 uncultured Candidatus Melainabacteria bacterium | reverse complement strand
CCGCTTCTATACATAAAAATAACTTATGCCGCTTGTTTTTCAAGCTTTTTTTGTCTTTTAGCTTCCCACCAATCAACAAGCATTGAACAGAAGAAAATACTTGAATACGTACCGATAAGAACCCCAAGCATCATTGCTAAGACGAAATCTCTTGTTGTAACTCCGCCAAAGAAAAATAACGCAGCAAGGGTCAAAAATGTCGTCAATGAAGTATTTATACTTCTTGTTAATGTTTGATTTACGGAAGAATCAACAATCTCACCAAAAGTCATTTTCTTACCGTAATATCTCATATTTTCTCTGATTCTGTCAAAAGTTACAATAGTATCATTAACAGAATAACCCACAACCGTAAGCATAGCAGTTAAGAATAATCCGTCAACCTCAACATTATAAAACAAGCCCAGAATCGAGAAAACACCAAGAACAAACAATACATCATGCACAAGTCCGGCAATCGCAGACAGTGCATATTTTAGTTCAAATCGTATTGAAATATAAATAATTATTCCCAATATTGCAATAAACAAAGCAATAAAAGATTTTTTAAATAATTCCGAACTCAAAGTTGCACCAACCGATGATACTTGAATAAGTTCAGCATTTTTGTATTCTTTGTTAATCACATTAGTTATAATTTCGGCATCTTTAGAACCTTCATCAATAAACTTTGTCCTAACAGAAATTATAGACTTCATATTGTTATTTTCTGCTGTCGGATTCACATTAAGCACCTGAACATATGTGCCGCTTACCCCGCCTTTTTCAAGTTCAGCTCTTATAACCCCGATTTGAGAATTTTTTACATCTTCTTGCACGCCATACTGCATAATAGTACCGCCCGTGTAATCAATACCCACTTTTACGGGAGAATGAGTCGGATAAGTTACCATTGAATATATCATAGCCACTATGCCGGGAATCAAAAGTAATGCAGACAAACAAAGCCACAGTACCCTGTATTTTACGACATGTAAACCGTTTTTGAATAAATTAAACATTTCCTTATTTACCTCAACTTTCTTAGTCTAAAATACCAAAGCGTGCTTTTTCACGCTTAGTTTCAGTTGCCTCATATCCTTTGCCGATTTCGTCTTTAGAAAGACCAAACAACGCCGGATATTTCAGATCACCCGTACCAAATACAAGGTGCATAAAGTTTCTGGTAACGGTGATTGCCGTGACCATAGAAACAATAACACCAATGGCAAGTGTCAGAGCAAAACCTTTAACAACACTTGTTCCAAAGTAATAAAGGATTATACAAGTTAAAATTGTTGTCATATTTGAGTCAAAAATACTCGTAAACGCTCTGTCAAAACCTGAACTGATAGCAGTAAAAAGGTTTCTGCCTGCTCTTAATTCTTCTTTAGTTCTTTCAAAAATAAGGACATTGGCATCCACCGCCATCCCAATAGAAAGAATAAAACCTGCAATACCTGCTAAAGTTAGTGTTACCGGAATTGTTTTAAACAATGCAAAAAGAACAACCCCATATATAACAAGCGCCACATCTGCAATAAGACCGGGAACTCTATAAAACATTATCATAAACAACATTACAAGCCCAATACCGAGCATGCCGGCAAACTTTGATTTTTCAATACTGTCAGCACCCAAAGTCGGACCAACCGTATTTTCTTCAATAATTTCAGATGGCACAGGAAGAGCCCCCGCGTTTAGTAAATTAACCATTTTTTCCGCTTCTTCATACTTAAATCCTGAAGAACCTCCGGAAATTTCCGCCCTTCCTCCAAAAATAGGTTCTCTGATGTTAGGAGCAGAAATCTCTTCTCCGTCAAAAAATATTGCCATTGGCTTTCCGACAAGCCTTTGTGTTAATTCTGCAAACTTTGTTGCCCCTTTTCCGTTAAATTCTAAAGAAACAGTCCATTGACCTGTCTGATCAGTTCCTATTTGAGCGGAATTCAAGTCTTCACCCGTAATTTGAGCAGGCTCCCACAATACTTGTCCAAACTCATCCCTTTTTTGAATTCCGTTTTCGTCCAACACCGGAGGTTTGAATTCCAACAATGCAGTTTTTCCCAGGAATGCCTCTGCTTCTTTCAAATCTGTTACGTTTGGAATCTCTACCAACAATCTTTTATCACCGACTGTGGTAACGGTTGTTTCTGATACCCCAAGTTTATTTACTCGGTTTTCAATAGCAACCTGCAAACGATCCATTACCTCAGGAGTAATCTTTGTCACTGTGTCAGTGGTTTTCGCTTCAAGCATGATTCTTGAACCCCCGACAAGATCAAGTCCTAATTTTGTAGGTTTTTTATAGCAAATAAATGCACAAACAGCTACTGCTATAAATATTAACCAAAACACAATAATCCTGTTTTTCAATTTTCTACCCTCTTTATACTTATGTGTTAACTTTGTCTTCTTTATTCATATAATATAACAAACAATAAAATCCCTAAACTAGCCTAAATGATTTAATTCTTCTTTTACGCTGTTGTAGATTCTTTGTAAAGTAATTTTTTCATCCTCTGATAATATAACCAAAGGTTTTCTTACATATTCGTTTATCAAATTTTCATACGCCAGCAATGCTTTCACCGGAATAGGATTTGGCGCAGTAAACAATTGCTTGAATATAGGATATAATTTCCTGTGCATATTTTGTGCGGCAATCAATTCTCCTGATTTAAAATTTCTTATCATAGATTTGATTTCCTGACCAAATAAATGAGAAGCAACAGAAATTACCCCATGCGCACCTATTGATAACATAGGTAAAGTCAAACTGTCATCTCCGGAATACAAAATAAAATCTTCCGGACATACCATTTTTATTTCTGTAAATAAATCCAAATCCCCACAACTTTGCTTAAGCCCGATAATATTATCATAAGTATTTGCCAAATATGCAACAGTATCCGGCAACATATTAACCCCCGTTCTCCCCGGAATATTATACAATATTATCGGCAAATCAACCGCTTGAGCAATTGCACTAAAATGCTCAATAATACCTCTTTGATTAGGCTTGTTATAATACGGAACAACAGACAAAATAGCATCTACTTCTTCTTTTTGAGCAAACTTAGCGTACTCAATCGCAGATTGTGTTGAATTTGAGCCCGCGCCAAGAATTATTTTTACCTTATTTTGGACCGCACGTTTTACCGAACTTACCAGCTCAATTTCCTCATTATGTGTTAAACAAGGTGATTCTCCGGTTGTTCCTGCAACAAGAATTGCATCGCTGCCGGAATCCATAAGATGAGACGCTAAAGATTCTACTCAGTCATAATCAATCGCACCCGACTTTTCCATAGGGGTAACCATTGCAGTAATAACTTCAGCGCAATCATTTCTGTATGCCATTTTATATATCCTCTTCTTCCCTAATCTTTACTCCAAAGATTATACAACAAAATAATCAGATTATACGAATTTATTAAGATACGTGAAAAATTTAAATACATGATTCCTTTAGCAATATACTAATTTTTACTTTTTGTGCTAAAATTTTGAATATGAATTTCAAAAACCTACCAAAGAAAAAAAAGTTATACGTAATAGTTACAGTCTCAGTAGGCTTGATATTGGCTTGGGCGTTTATTACCGCCGGCATAATAACTCACGACTTTAACAGACAACAGGTCGAAGCTCGCGGAGATGATCAAGAAGCCCTTGTTCACGGAATTATTTTAACTGAGACAAAAGATGACACAAAATATTGGGAAATATACGGAGACACCGGAAAGTGGGACAGTAAAAAAGGTATTGCCCAACTCAACAAAGTTATAGGTAATTTTTATAAAGATAACGAAGTTTCTATGAGTTTTGAGTCTTCAAAAGGCACATACAACTCTGTAGAAGGTGACATAACCCTGTATGAAGATACATTCATCGTCATGAAAGATGGGGTTACCCTAAATGCTGACAGACTTCATTGGATAAATAACCACACCCCAATTATCGCAGAAGGTCACATAAAAGTAAAAAAAGGCAGACAGCTTTTGTCAACTGCCGAAAAAATAGAAATCAGTCCGGGGTATGATAGATTTAAAATTTCCGGAAACACTGTTTCAAAGGTATATGAGGATAAAAAATAGTATGAAAAAATTGTTATTGTTTATAGTATCACTAATATTAATCACAGGGATTACGGTTAATGCCTCTGACTTGATTATAGAATCAAAAAGTCAAACCTACGCGGAAGACGACAGTAAAATAACATTTAA
>CAMOQI010000139.1 GCA_946622835.1 uncultured Candidatus Melainabacteria bacterium | reverse complement strand
AATACTATTCCTTTACTTTTTACCTGTACATATATAAAGTATTTTTATCCATGAAAATTGCCCTTTTTCTTAAAATAAATTTTTAAAATTTTTTATGATAACATTATTTTGTAACTTAAATGAGGTAAAAAATGAACAAATATTATTTAACAACCGCCATTGATTATGTAAACGGCGCACCCCACATAGGACATGCTTATGAAAAGATTTTAACGGATATTCTTGCAAGACATTATTCTCAAAGAACAGACGGGATGTTTTTTCTGACAGGAACGGATGAACACGGAATAAAAATTCAAAAAACCGCAGCAGAACACGGTATGTCACCAAAAGAACTCTGCGATATGAATGCCCAAAAATTTAAAGATGCATGGAAAGCACTGGACGTTAATTATAACAAATTCATAAGAACAACAGATGAAGAACACGAAAAAATCGTGCAAAAAATCTTCAAAAAACTGACAGATAAAGGCGATATATATAAACACGAATACGAAGGCTGGTACTGTTCAGGCTGCGAATGCTTCTTGAACCCGAAAGACTTAACGGAAGACGGACTTTGTCCTGACCACCTTAAAAAACCTGACGTTGTTAAAGAAGAAAACTATTTCTTTAAATTGACAAAATATAAAGACGCTATTATCAAACACATTAAAGAAAATCCGGAATTTATCGTACCGAGTTTCAGAGCGAACGAGGTTATAAACCAACTTGAAGATATTCAGGATATTTCTGTTTCCCGCAGCAAAGCAAACGTCGGCTGGGGAATTGATGTTCTTGGGGATCCCGAACAATCCATCTACGTCTGGATTGATGCCTTATCAAACTATATAACCGCAATCGGTTATGACCCTGAGGGCTCATCAGAACAGTTTAACAAACTTTGGCCGGCAGATGTTCATGTTATCGGTAAAGATATTCTTAAGTTCCACAGCATCTACTGGATTGCAATATTAATGGCACTTGAATTACCGCTGCCTAAACACATTTTTGCGCACGGCTGGATTACAATTGATGAAACAAAAATGTCAAAATCCATAGGTAATGTCGTTTCTCCGACTTCCGTTTTGGAAAACTTTGAACTGACAAACGCGGATGCTTTCAGATATTATATGGCAACATCAGCACCCTGCGGTCGTGACGGAAATTACTCCGATCAGGATTTTAAAGAAAAAGTTAATGCCCATTTGGCAAACAGCATGGGGAATTTGTTAAACCGCAGCCTTTCCATGTTAGTTAAATATTTTGACGGCGAAATTAAAGAAGAATTTTTAACCAATCGTTCAAAAGATGCCGAAAGCTTACTCAAAACAGCTCTGGGAACGGTAAAAATAGTTGAAAATCACTTCAATCACTTTGAAATTCAAGAAGCTGCTCAATCAATTATATCTATCGTCGATGCGGCAAACAAATTTGTAACCGATAACGCACCTTGGACACTGGCTAAAGAAGAAAAAATGACCGAATGCGGTCAAGTCCTTGCAACAGTTCTGGAGGTTATGTGTATAATTTCTTCACTTATTTACCCATATTGTCCGAATATAGCACAAGATATGGCAAATCAATTATCATACAATCTTTCAACCAAATTAGATGATATTTCAGCAGATAATATAAAAGTCGGCAAACTTATTTCAAAAGATGATATTCATCCGGTATTTTTAAGAGTTGACTCCGAATTAGCCGATAAATCAAAAGCAAAAGTATAATAAAAAAGGCCGACATAAAAGTCGGTCTTTTTTATTTTTAAATCAAACAAATGCTATAATGAACAAGTAATAACTAAATCATTTTTATTTATTTGAGCATCTTTAATGGCTGCATTTTGAGAAAGTTCTTCAATTCCGCGAATTGTTTTCACCCCGTAAATTCTGCAATTTAATGAATTTGCTCCTGAATTTCCTGAAGTTCCCTTATCAACTTTTTCACTTAAATCATCCACTCTATGCTCCAAATTATCTAAAGCATACATTACTTCAGTCATATCTATTCTGTTTTGTCTTACTTGACGTTGTTCTTGTTGATATTCATTTTGAGCATACTCATTGCGCTCATTTGCTTTCATATCACTTGCATCTTTTGTATTAACATACATTGCCGCTATTGCAAAAACAAAAAGACAAATCATAAATATAGTTAATACCTTAAATTTATTCATACTCTCCATATAAAAATCCCCTTATATAAAAGTCTTTTCCGTTTCAAACATTTTAGCACAAAACCATTTTTTGGGCTAGTAATAAAATACGATAATCCTAATATAATTTTAATATTTTAGTGAGTTACAGATATTGCATTTTTAAAGTGTTTATAATACAATAAATGTGTATACACGCACTTTAAAAGGAGGAAGTTTAAAATGGAAACTTACGGAATTGAAAAATGGGGTATTACTTCACCCTCTGCCGTTCACAGAAACTGGACACCCGCTCAATTGACAGAAGCGGCATTAAGACGCGGAGAAGGTACCTTATCCAATACAGGAGCACTGGTTGTTACAACAGGTAAATACACAGGACGCTCTCCTAAAGATAAATTTATCGTTGATACTCCAAGTATTCACGATGATATTGCTTGGGGAAAAGTTAACAGACCGATTAGCAGAGAACAATTTAATTCAATCAGAGATAAAATAGCTAATTACCTAAGCGGTAAAGAAATATTTATTTTTGACGGTTTTGCAGGCGCAGACAAAACTTATACTCAAAAATTCAGAGTTATAAACGAAATGGCAAGCCAAAATATGTTTATTCACCAATTGTTAATCAGACCGACAGCACAAGAATTAGCATCATACGGTGAAGCTGATTATACAATTCTTTGCGCTCCGGGATTCAAATGTGATCCTGCAGTAGACGGAACAAATTCAGAAGCTTGTATCGCTATTGACTATGAAGCTCACACAATTATCATTGCCGGCTCTCAATACTCAGGCGAAATCAAAAAATCAGTATTTGCAACAATGAACTACGTTATGACTAAGAAAAACGTACTTCCAATGCACTGCAGCGCTAATATGGATCCTGAAACTCACGAAACTGCAGTATTTTTCGGATTATCAGGAACAGGAAAAACAACATTATCAGCTGATCCTTCCAGAAAATTAATCGGTGATGACGAACACGGTTGGTCTCCTGACGGTATTTTCAACTTTGAAGGCGGATGCTATGCTAAGTGTATTAACCTAACAGAAGAAAATGAACCTGATATTTATAACGCAATTAAATTCGGTTCATTAGTTGAAAACGTTGTTATGGATCCTGAAACAAGAGAATTAGACTTCTTTGACGGTTCTTTAACAGAAAATACACGTGTAGGTTATCCTGTTGATTACATTAACAACTCTGCAATACCTTCAAAAGGCGGTATTCCGAAAGTTGTTATATTCTTGACTGCTGATGCATTTGGCGTATTGCCTCCAATATCAAGACTTGACAAAAACGCTGCAATGTACCACTTTGTAACAGGATTTACCTCTAAACTTGCAGGAACCGAACGCGGTATTACAGAACCTGTTCCTACATTCTCTACATTATTCGGCGAACCGTTTATGCCTATGGATGCAAGTGTTTACGCTGAAATGTTAGGTGAAAAATTAGATCAATACGGAACAAAAGTTTACTTAGTAAATACAGGTTGGGCAGGCGGCAGCGCATCTTCAGGAGCTAAGAGAATGAAACTGTCTTACACTCGTGCAATGGTATCTGCTGCATTAAACGGTTCATTTGATAACGTTGAATTCAAGCACCACGATGTATTTAATGTTGATTATCCGACATCTTGTCCTGATGTACCGTCTGAAATGCTTGATGCGCGCGGTATGTGGGAAGATAAGTCGGCTTACGATGAAGCAGCTAACAAGTTGGCTCAAATGTTCAATGATAATTTCTCTTCAAAATATCCGAACATGCCTTCAGAAATCGTTAATGCCGGCCCAAAGCCGTTAAGCACAGTTAGATAGTCAAATTTTCTTCTGACTGTGTAAAAAAATAATTAAAAGCCTCGGAAAAATCCGAGGCTTTTAACTTGTTGAACTTCTGTCGACTTTGAATATTATCCCAAGAGTTTTTTAGCTGCCGCTGCAATACCAATTTTTTCAATTCCCATAATAATTTCTCCTTTACTTTCTAAATGTGTTTCCACTTATACTTTTAGAAAGTAAAATCGGCTGAAAAGATTGCTATACACCCATCCCATCATATCATATCATATCATATAG
>CAMOQI010000138.1 GCA_946622835.1 uncultured Candidatus Melainabacteria bacterium | reverse complement strand
GCCCAAAATCTCCATAACCGGAGCCCCATATTCCGCTGTGTTTACGGAAAAATTACTGATCTTATCTGCTCTGGTTACTGTATGCGTTCCTTTAAACAGCCCCATTGGCCCCGCCTCCGTTAAACCGATAGATACCTCTGCACTACCCAAACGATTAAACTTATCATATTGAAAATAGCACATTCCAAGAGCTTTGCGCTCAACCCTTTTCCACTCGATATTTACCTGAGAATCGTATATATTATTCACCACAACAAACGACACCTTACCGTTTGAAACTTTTTGCCACTCATCAAGCGCACGTTTAACAAAACCACGATATTTAGAATCCTGACCGCGCTTTGAATAAAAATTCATCGGAGCAATAAACACCTTTAGAGGCATACTAATCCATCGTACCAGCCTGCCCCCCTTAACTGACTCTTGTAAATATGTTTTCTTCTCCATATTTTTATTGTATAATAAAATCCGATATAAGAAAAGTAGAGTAAATTTTATACAGACTTAAGGAGAAAATATTATGGGAATGAACTTAATGAACATTATGAAGCAGGTTCAAAACGCTCAAAAAAGAGCTGAAACAGCACAAAAAGAATTATCCGCATTAGAAATCACAGGCGAATCCTCAGGCGGATACGTCAAAGCAACTTGTGACGGACAAGGAAAGTTTAAATCAATTAAGATTTCTCCTGAGGCAATCAATCCGGAAGATCCGTCATCGGTTGATTCTGAAACAATTGAAATGCTTGAAGATTTAATTTCTTCCGCAATAAAACAGGCAAATGAGAAAGCTTCCGTTGAAATGCAGGAAAAAATGAAACAAATTACTGGTGGCATCAGCATTCCGGGACTTAATTTCTAATGATATACCCAAAAGCTATAGCTTCTTTAATCGAGCAGTTTCAAAAATTCCCCTCGGTTGGACCAAAATCTGCTCAAAGAATGGCATTCCACCTTTTGAGAATGCCCATGCCCGATGTGGAAAGTTTTGCAAAAGCGGTAATCGAAGCAAAGAAAAACACTCACACATGCGATATTTGCTTCAATCTTTCCGCCTCAAGCCCTTGCGAAATATGCTCATCCACATCTCGTGACCGATCTGTTATTTGTATTGTTTCGGAGCCTAAAGATCTTATTGCAATCGAAAAAACCAACGAATTTAAAGGGCTATACCACGTTTTGCAAGGGTTAATCTCCCCAATCGACGGAATAGGAGCAGAAGACATAAGAATAAAAGAGCTTTTAAACCGACTGACAGACAATCAGGTTAAAGAGGTCATTTTAGCACTAAGCCCGTCAGTTGAAGGGGAGGCAACAAGCCTTTATCTTACAAAGCTTATAAAACCTTTTGGCATAAAGGTTTCAAGAATTGCATTCGGACTTCCCGTCGGTTCAGATCTTGAATATGCCGACGAAATGACTATAGCAAAAGCTATCGAAGGCAGACGCGAAATTTAAGAACTACTTGATTTGTGCCAATGTGTCATTGATAAATTTTTCGGCATTTTCAGCATCAGCCAATGCCTTATCCGCTGCTGTTGTATCAACATCAACCTTTATTTTGCTTTCTGCAGACGGGATATAAGTCCTTTTAGGTTCTAACTCTTTTTGTACATCGGTTTGATTTACATTTTGAGCCGCATTAACCGTTTGAGGATTAACATTATTCTGCGGATACTTGCCTTCTAATGTCATTTTTATAAAATTTGAGTCTTGATAATTCGAATAAGAATTTGGCGCTGAATTACCCGTAAAATTTTGTTTGTCGTTCATTGCTTGCTTAATCAAATTGGTATTACTTTGATAATCTTGTGCAGATTTGTTCTGAACCTGAGCTTGCGAAGCTTGTGCTACTGCCGGAACAACAGCTGCTTGCTGTGCGGTTTGCTGAGGCTGTGATGCTGTTTGAGGGGTTTCGTCTACTGTTTCCTCTTCATCAAGAACAGAATGTGTCGGACGGCCAAATATCGCATGAACTCCTTTTGTTGCCCATTTTGCGATAAACGGAACGGCAACACCCATACCTAACCAGATTCTTAAAGGTACACCTATCAAATTACCGTTTCCAACTTTGCGCAGCAAATTCATATTCCAATTTTTAGTTGACTTGTACGAATGTACTCTTTCATTACCAATATTTATAAATGCACCTATCTTTTGAAGAAGTTTTGTAATCGGATTTTTAATATTTCCTGTTCCTAAATGTTTTTTATTTAAATCTTTAACAGCTTGCTTATAATCTTTTTTGGAATTAAACAAACCTTTATCAATTTTTTCATTGAGAGCTTTTAACTCATTGCGGTACGCATCAACTGCAGTTTTATCTTTCAAGCCTGCATACTTAAATCCGCCGATTTTATGCATACCAATTAGCCCTAAAGTAGCTCCGACAAAGTATGAAAAGTCATTTACAACTCTTTCAACACCTGTTTTAAATTTCTCACCCCAAGGAGCCTTCAAAGTTGCCATTGCCATTTCAGCAAAAATGAATGCCTGCATTGCAACAATCAGTTTACCGCCGCCAAATCGGTTTGTACTTCCTTCCATAAACCAGCCCATAGACTTTGACATTAACCTGCCAAGACGTGTTGCTCCGCCTTTTCCTGTTGCTATAAGACCTTTATTTCTGTATTCGGTAAAGCCTACAGTTCTGCCAACGAAGTGAGAACCTACGCTATTTAAGAATTTTGTAACTTTATTTGCCGCGTTTTCTCCAAAAACGGCCTTTGTTACAGTTTTTACACCTTTTGTAAACCATCCGTTTGCTTCTGTTGTTTTATTTCTTAACCTGGAAATCTTCCAATTCGGATGCTTTTTAGCAAGATTTTCAAATATTTCAACCGATTTTTCAGGGTTATCAATAAATTTAAAGTTCTTAAATTGATATACGTTTTTAAATATACCCATATCTTTTACTTTAAGATGGGTTGCATAACGCTGAAGCAGCTCTGTTTGTTTTTGATATTCAAGCTTTTCAAGAATCTTATCATAATTCGGGCTGTTTAAAACAGCTTCTGCTTCTTTTTTCGCAGCTTTTTTAGCAGCATTTTTTATATTATTTATAATTTTTGAATCACCATTTAATAACGCTAATTCTTTTTCTTGAATCAAGAAATTTTTAGCTTCTTTAGATTTTCCGCTCAGAGTTTTTACAAAATCATCTATTTCATTTTGTTTTAATCCGTACTGTTCAAGTTTTTGTACATTAGATTCAATCGGTTTTATATAATTTTCCAAAACCTGACCGGCATCCATTGACCAAAACCCAAACAATCCTTTTGCCGGAACTTTTGCAAATCCCCACTCCGGAGATGTTGAATGATGCTTTAAGCTGTTTACGATTTTACTGTTTTCAGCAAGTCTATCCGTACCTTTAGAAGCTTTTTCAATCATTCCGTCAATAAATTTACCGACTCTTGTTTTTGCAAATTTATCACCGACTGCAGCAACTTTTCCGCCTAATGACTTTTCAAAATCACCACCCATCATAGGGTTAATCTTATCCATTAATTGCCCGAGTCCATACCAAATACCCAGCCCAAAACCGAGTTTTACAAACGGATTATCATCCTGTGATGCTTTTACCCTGCTTGAAATATATGAATCATTTGCTGCCTGTTTCAAAGCTTCAGTATCAACAGGAACACCCTGCATAGGTGTTAAACCTGCCTGCTGAAAATTCACAGGCTTCTGATTTTGTATACTTGGTATATTTACCCCATTAACTTGTTCGGACATGTAATACTTCCTATTTTCCCTACAAGTATATAAAAACAATTTTCATAAAGAATTTGCCTTAATTAAAGATTTTTTATCAAAATATTACGAAATGTAACAAAAATCTTCAAGTTTGAAATTTTAAATTGAGTATATACTTTATATATACAAGAGAGCAATAAATAAGAGAGATGAGATTATGGCAGTTGCAAATTTAAAAAAACTTGACAAGAAATTACAAGATATGTACAAGGACCAAGTAACAACAACAGTTGCAGTTCAGCCTGAACCGTTTGTCGACAAATCAGACTTGTTATTTGAGCAAATGAACTTTATTGCGGCATATAACAAACAGATGTTACATATAGCATAAATTTTTTCTAACTTTATAATATACTCCAATTTAATTTTTCCCCTACAAATTTTATTTCCCCGATGTCAATGATATCGGGTTTTTATTTTAAAACATAATAAATATTATTGAAATATATAAAATTAAAAAAAATATATATGCGCCCT
>CAMOQI010000137.1 GCA_946622835.1 uncultured Candidatus Melainabacteria bacterium | reverse complement strand
AAACTTTTATGGCTTCTTTCACTTGATCAAACTCGGCATGAACCTCTTGAAGACCTGTTTGATAACCCTCTTTTCGCGCCGCATCCTTTATCGCAAAAGCTTCTTCCTTTGCCCTTGATATAAGATTTCTGTCATCAATGCGCCTGAAGCCGCGACGTCTGTCTCCGCGTCTGCGTTCCTGACGCTGCTTAAAATCTATATTATCAAGGTCAAAAAGATTTATTTCACTTTCTTGCGCACCACTATCTTGTGCCGGCAACACAACATCTTCAGAATCTGTCGTTTCAGCTTCTGTCCCGTATAAAGGCTTCTCATCCCCTTGAATTTGTCTGTAACGTTTCTTTTTAATAATCATGATTTAACATTATTATACTATATTCGACAAGTGTGTGGCAACAACACTGGCAACTTTTGGAGGCATAGCATCATAAAATTCATCTTCTAAAGCATTAAATACAAGACGTTTTACCCCAATTCGCTCCCTTATTAATATTGTATCTAATTGTTTACGTGAATATTTTGATGCAAAATGTTTTATCTGAGCAATAACCCTTTGGGGAGTTAAGTTAGTCATTTTAGGAAGAGAGTTTGTCAAATCTTGCAGCGCAAGCATTGCGTTTTCCGCCCCTACTTTCTCTGCCAAATTCGGAACCCTCATATAATTAACAACCGAAGATGCATCATCCTCTTCAAATTTATTTAAAATTGTTTGAACACGCTCGTGCTTCATCTTATTGAAAAGCATAGCAACCGTTGCAAGTTTCAAAACTTTAGAATCAACTTTAGGAACGGATGCAGCACCATCTTGCGTGACAGGCGGTTGGATTTGTCCATCAGAGGAAATCTGAGGTACTTCTTCACCGTTTTGTTCTGCCTCAATTGCTTGATTTTGCATTTCCTGAGCCATTTTATCCATATTTGACTGAGACGCCGCAACTTCCATCAAGCCTTCATCGATTACACCCTTATTTTTCAATTCGGTAATCGCCTCAATGTAACTCTTTTTAACATGATGCTCAATTAGTTCTAAAATCTTATCATTGGGCAGCCCTTGGGAAAAAGTCTGTTTAGCAATTTCAAAAATTGTATATGCAATCTTTTGCATAACAGGATCCCAATATTGCTGCGGGATTCCGGATCTAACAAGGTCAACAGACTTATGAAAAGACCATTCTGCAATAATTTGAGTAATAGTAACAGCCTGATCCGTATTAAAATTCAAATTCGGATCTTCAGCCAAAGCTTTTCCTGACAACAGTGCAAAATTACCCAAAGTATTTACAACATACTGCTTTTGACTGTCGTCAAAATCGGCAGGCACAAGTTCTTGGGCTTGTGCTGCAAGGTTCTGGGCAAAATTTTCATAATCAAAATCCGGTGCTGCCATTAATTATCCTTCTTTCGCCGAGCCTTCTTCTATCCAACTTTTAATCTTATCTGCATATTCTTCTGAAAGCTCACTTGAAATACGTTCTAATGAATCATCTAACAAACTTGTATCAATTTGCGGAAGTGCCGCTCTTGCTTGCTGATTCAATAGATCTTGCGCCAATTCAGACTGTCTTTGAGTCAATTGACTTGCTCGATTATTTATATCATTCAAGGCGCGTTCTTGTTCTAATGCTCTTTGACGTAAGCTTTCAACTTCCATTTCATTTTCTTCTTTCATTCGTTTCAGTCTTGAAGAAATTGCTTTAAAAATTATAATCAAGCCTAAAGCAGAGAATATTATCGCAAGCCACCACGGGTTGCCGGTATCATCGACTTTAGGTAAATTTTGTGTTTTTTCAGGTGTCAGATAAGGATCACTTGAATTCGTAAATGCTATGGAAACATTTTCCGCAGTAACTTTAGGGCTTGCAGCTCTTGCTATCAAATCTTTTAATTCTTCCAGTGTTGTGTCTGTAGGTAAATTATTTCTGTCTAAAGTAACCGCGATTGAAATATCTTCAACAACACCTGCTTTTATATATTCATTTGTTTGAACCTTTGTAACACCATATTGCGTTTCTGTAGCTTGTCTTGAATAATTTCTGTTCTGACTCGCCTCAGTTGCCCCTGTTGGAAGTCCGTTTGGCAAATATGTAGTAACCGCATTTACTCCTTGCGAGGAATCCTTTGTTTGATCTCCCAAACCCTCAGTAAATGATTGTTCCGAAACAGAAGCTTTCCTGTCCGGATCATACTCTATTGTAAACTTTTCAACAGGTGCTTGACGCAAGAAAGTACTAACCGTTGCAACATAATTACCGGGACCCACCAATCTGTCTAATTGTTTGGAAATCTTTTGCTGCATATATTTATCATTTTCTTCTAATTTCTGAAGCATTTCATCTTCTGCATTCATAACACTATGATAAACATTACCATTTGTATCCGTAATTGCAATATTTTCCGCAGTCAATCCCGTAACACTGCCAATCAACAAATTACTTATAGTCTTAACCTTTGATTGATCAAGCTTTTCACCCAAAGGCATGACGACCTGAACTGTTGCTGTTTTTGGTTTTTGATTGTCAAACATGCTGTTATTTTCAGGAATTGATATAAATACCGTCGCATTTTGAATTGGCGGAATTTGCTTAATAAGTCTTGCCAATTCACCGTTCATTGCACGCGCAAGACGAATCCTTTTATCCTCTTTTGTTGAAGTAAAATCACCCTTATCAAAAATTTCTAATCCGACATTTTGATCAACCAAACCGCTTTGAACAATTGCGATAATAGCATTGTCCCTATCGGTAATAGTACATTTTTTAGATAAAGATGAGCATCTTTTAGCATTTAATACAAGTTTTGATTTTGTACCATCTAACTGACGCTCAACCGTAATTCCTTGTTTTGCCAAAAGAGCTTGCACCTCAAGTGCTTTTCCCATGCTGTCTGTCGTAAGCAAATCAACATTTGCGCTCAAAGGTTCCGCACCGACATCAGCCGGCTTTTTATCACCTCCGGAAGATGCAACAATCGAACCGACAATGACAAGCACTATTATCAGGGCGACCCCTGCAATTAATCCATAAAATAAAGGTTTATTTTCCGTAATTTTTGTAAAATCCATCTCCGTCCCGATGCCCGTTTTATTAGTTCATACTAAGAGGGTTACACAGATATTTGAGATATTCTGTCATACGCATTAATTACTTTCCCGACTAATTGAGTTGCGACACTCACACCGATTTCTGATTTTGACATAGCTGTCATAACATCGTGAATATCAACATTTTTATTTCCTTGCATAACATCTTTTAACAAATTATCAGGAGCATTGATTTCCTTGTTAAGATTATCAACCAATCCGCTGAAAACCTGTTTAAAATCCGCACCTTCAGGGCTTTCAATTCTGTCTAAACGAGCACTTGGCAAACCTCTGCCAATGCCGTTATCGAACTTGGTATGCTGGATTCTTGATGCTAAATCGTATTGTGGGAAATAACTTCCGTGCATATTACTACCTCTCTTTTTTATATTACCTTATACCCCAAGTTGATTTCAACATTTCTAAGCAAAAATCAACCAAAAGTACTAGGCAATACAACTACCTACACAATACGTTTAATGATATTTGATAATAAGTCAATAAAAAGCTTATAAATCTAGCATGCAGCTTCAAGTTCTTTTCTTATATCTTCAACAGAAATCCTGATAATTTCGGAATCTTCATCTTTTTTTAATACGCAATTTTTAATTCCTGCTTGAACTATAAATCTTTTGCATAAAATACAAATAAAATCATGTCCCCAAATATAAATAGTAGAATCTTTACACCTATCCTGCCCTGCCTGAATTATGGCATTTTGCTCGGCATGAATGGAGCGACAAGTTTCATAACGAGTTCCTGACTCAATATTATTTTTCATACGATAACACTCACCGCGCTCGCAGCAAGACTCCACTTTTGACGGTGTTCCGTTATAACCTGTAGCTTTTATTTTTTTATCTTCACCGACAATAACAGCTCCGACATGCGCTCTTAAACAGTTTGATCGAGTTGCACACGTTTTTGCCATATCTAAAAAATATTCATCCCACGGCTTTATACTCATAATTCTTGTCCTTAATACCTGTTATTTCTTATTCCTGTCACTATATATGAAATTCCGTATTTTTCCGCCAATTTACAAAACTTTGAAGAGGAAGGGGTATCTCCCGATTCTATTATCAGACCGATTCTACCCTGTATTGCGGCATTTACGACTTCTTCACTTTCAATAACTCCATCAACAGCCAATACAGCCTCTTTTGAAGATTCACATGCCGCATCAACAACG
>CAMOQI010000136.1 GCA_946622835.1 uncultured Candidatus Melainabacteria bacterium | reverse complement strand
AACGAAGCAGACGGGTCTTACAGGAAATTCACAAACAGCACGGAATGGTGTGCGGATTTTGTAACATACGTGGTGAAAGAAGCCTATAAAAAACAAGGCAAACAGGTTCCTGAAGGGTTTGGCAGTTGGAGATGCGAAAATCTGAAGCAATGGGCAATAAATAAAAATAAATTTTTATTTACCGCAAACAAATCCAATCAACAAAACATAATTAAAACAAAAGTCAAACCCGGAGATATCGTTATTATGCGAGAAAATGGTGCATCACACATAGGCATTGTTAAATCCGTAGACCCAAGAACGGGAAACTACAAAACTATTGAGGGTAATCTCAGCTCAAGAAAAGGAAGCGACAAAGTTGCTGAAGTTACCCACAAATATGATGATCCGGAAGTCAGCGGATTTATACAATTAGTTTAAAAACCTGTGATTTTAAATCCTCAACGGTAGTGTTGTTATACACAACCCAATCTGATTTTTTAACTTTTTCAATCTGGTCAGATTGCGATGCCATACGAAGCTTTGCATATTCCGCACTATATTCTCTGTTTGTCATAAGACGCTCTAATCTTATTTCATCATCACAATAGACAAATAATATTCTGTCAAACAAGTCTTCCATGCCAGCCTCAAACAACTGGGGTGCAGACACAAAGACATATTTTTCATGTTTGTTAAAATTAAAAAATGCAAGAATCTCAGCCCTAACGTGCGGATATAAAATATCTTCCAAGTTTTTCTTGAATTTTTTATTTCCGAACACAAGCTTACCAAGCTTCTCTCGAGATATTGTACCGTTATCAGGGTTTGTAATATCATAAGATGCAAATTCAAGTTTTATTTCAGGCAAAATATCCAAAAGTTTATGACAAACTTTATCAGTATCAAGGATTTTATACCCACTGCCTGCCAAAAAATTTTCAACCGTTGATTTTCCGCTTGCAATATTTCCGACAATAGCTACTTTAAGCATTTTTACTTTCCAACTTTCTTATAAAGTTTTTCAAATCTTTTATCTGTCCGGGTTTAATAGGCTTAAATTCGCCGCGTTTCAAACCGTCAAGCGTCAAAATCGCATGCTGAACACGTTTTAGTGATATTACATTATGCCCCAACGCTTCAAACATTTTACGGATTTGTCTGTTTAACCCTTGATATAAAAGGATTTCCATAACAGTTTCTTTATCCGAACACTCTATTACATCGACCTGCGCATAAGCAATTTTACCGGATTCAATTTCAATCCCTTTATACAATTTATCAATATCATTTTGTGTAATCCTGTCATCAATTACAACCCTGTATAACTTCGGAACCTTAACAGACGGATGGGTTAATTGATTTATCAACTCCCCGTCATTTGTTAAGATAAGAAGACCTGTTGAATCTTTGTCCAAACGGCCGACAGGCTTTAAATGATGGAGATTTTTCGGAAGTAAATCATATATAGTTTTTCTCCCCTTTTCATCATCTGTAGTCGTAATATATCCGGCAGGTTTATAAAATCTGTAGTACTCGTTTTTTACCGGATGAATAAGCTTGCCTGCAACAAAAACTTTATCTTTTTGAGTAACACAATAACCAAGTTCGGTAACTTTTTTACCATTTACCATTACCTGACCTGACTCGATAAGCTCATCCGCTTTTCTGCGCGAACAAACACCTGAGGAAGCTATATATTTATTTAAACGAGAACCTGACATTGTTCTATTTCCTTTTCAAATACATCGGATAAAAGTTTTGGCATTCTTCTATACAACTTACCGTCGTTTGAAATTGCAACAATAGTCACTTCCGCTTCGGTATAAACTTTTGCGCTATCTTTATTCTTTATAACCTGTTTAAAAACAGCACTTAACCCGTTATACGAAACCAATTCCGTTTCAACCAGAATAATATCGTCAACCTTTGCAGACATTTTATAACGAATATTAACCCCCGCAACAGGAATAACAACATCATGATTTTCTTTCAAATCAATCAAATTAAATCCGACAGCC
Organism: uncultured Candidatus Melainabacteria bacterium; assembly: GCA_946622835.1. Taxonomy (GTDB): domain Bacteria; phylum Cyanobacteriota; class Vampirovibrionia; order Gastranaerophilales; family Gastranaerophilaceae; genus Zag111. The sequence continues at coordinate 2,281 of CAMOQI010000136.1, read as the reverse complement.
TCTGTCCAATATACCCGACCCATTTCCATCCAGCGAAGATATGAACCATGCCAGACAACTCCATAGGAATCTGTATCAGCATAAAAAACTCTTTGTTCAAATATATGTTTCATAATACATTCATTATACCATTAATTTATTTCATGTATAATAAAACCATGCAAAAGAAAATTTCGGATAAGGTTATCAACCGATTAACCTTATATCACTGCATATTACAAGATTTTATCAATAGCGGCAGCGATTATATTTCAAGTAAACAAATTGCTGCACTATTGAGAATTGATGATTCACAAGTAAGAAAAGACCTTAACCTGCTAAGCAATTCCGGCAAAACCAGAGTCGGCTATCCGGTTAAAAACCTAAAAAAATCTATAGAATCTACTCTTGGATTTTCAAAAACAAAAAAAGCTTTTATAATCGGTGCAGGAAATCTGGGAATGGCTCTTGCAAAATACGATAATTTCTCAAATTACGGACTGAATATAATAAGCCTTTTTGATAATGACCCCAACAAAATCGGCAAAGAAATTAACAACAAAAAAATAATTGATATAAAAGAATTACCGGTTCTTGTATGGAAACACTATGTTGATATCGCAATTTTAACGGTTCCCGGAAAATATGCTCAACAAACCGCAGATTACATAGTCAATCTCGGAATAAAGTATATATGGAATTTTACTCCCGTGGTTTTGGATGTTCCAGATGAAGTTCAAGTCTGGAACGAAAATATTATGGGTAACTTCTTACAGTTCACTTATAATATTAAATAGCTGATAATTTAACCCCTTTTGAAATTTCTCTGATAAATATATTTAAAACCTTTTAAAGTAAATATCGGATCGGTTTTGTCAACTTTTCTGGACATATATTTTGTAACCAACGAACTGTTCCCCCCGGTTGCGATAACAAAAACCTTTTGCCCAAGCTCTTTTTCACAATCCGATATAATGCCGTCTGCCATATGAGCAGTCCCTCTTATAACTCCTGATAAAACCGCATCTTTCGTATTTGTACCTACGGCATTATTAGGACATTGCGGGGATATTTTCGGGAGCTTTGAAGTGGCAATATTTAAGCTATTCAATTGGGTGCGAACCCCCGGAGCAATCACACCTCCCAAAAATTCACGATTTTTACTAATCACATCAAACGAAGTTGCCGTGCCAAAATCCACCACAATAACAGCTCCGTCATACTCGACAACAGCCGCCACCGCATTCGCAATCCTATCAGCACCCAGTTCTTCCGGATTATCAATTTTTACAACAACACCGCTATCAATCTTGTTATCCACAAACAAAGACTCGCGCCCCAATACAGCATCCAACGAATTTTTTACAACAGAATTCAGTTCGTCAACAACAGAACCTATAACACACCCGTCAATTTGATAATCCTTTAAAATAGAGTTAAAAATGTTTTCATACTCATCCTGAGTTAAATCCCTGTCTGATGCAAGACGAATCTCTTTGACATAATCATCACCCTCGAAAAACCCCAAAGTAATATTTGTATTTCCGATATCAACAACTAATAACATAAAAAACAGTCCTCATTTCTGAGGACTATTCTATTACAAATATTGTCTTTTACAAATTAATTATTATCAAATCTTGAAGCAGCTGTAGTATAAGAACCTAAAGCCTCACCAATTGAAATATTTGGAAGCACAGCACCATTTGTACCAAATAATAACAATTTTTTAAAGAAATTATCTTTTGATCCTGTCGCATGAGGTGATTTCGTAGTATACTCATTATTATCATTTCTTCTTGGACCAACGCTGCCGATTCTTAAATCATCGCTCATAGCATATTCCTCCATCAATATCGTTCACTTATATATAAAGTATTTCTTAATGATAGAATTTCAGAAAATCAAAAATATTGTTACATAACTTTACAAACAGATAAAACGCATTAAAAATTAACCTAACCTTGACAAAAAATTATGAGCAAATATTATAAAAGTGTATTGTAGAATACTAGATGAAAAGTAGTATATAGTAGACAAAAGAGAAGGAGAATTAATCTCATGGCACGTGAAAAGTATGAACGTACGAAACCGCACGTTAACGTAGGTACAATTGGCCACGTTGACCACGGTAAAACTACATTAACAGCAGCTATTACCGGAACATTAGCTGCAGCAGGTCAAGCAGCTGCTAAAAAGTTTGATGAAATTGACGCTGCTCCGGAAGAAAAAGCAAGAGGTATTACCATTTCTACAGCACACGTAGAATATGAAACAGAAAAAAGACACTATGCTCACGTAG
>CAMOQI010000135.1 GCA_946622835.1 uncultured Candidatus Melainabacteria bacterium | reverse complement strand
ACATCAAATAAACAGCAGTTCATGGTATCGCGGCGAGCTGACATATCGTGAATATAAATGTAACCTTCTCTGATTGCTTGTAAATCTTCAACCGTCAAGAAGAATTTTTTGTATAACTCTTTATTCAGTTGGTTAAATATCAAAGATCTTTTTGTAGAAACTAAAGCAGAATCCGAGTTTGAGTTTTCCTTGTCGCCGATATACATAATTTTTTGGCTTTCTTGATAAACTTTATCAAGCATTGCAACAAAGTCTGTTTTGTAGTTTCTGTAATTTCTGTAACTTTGTGCAACCGACGGATTAATACTTTCCAATGCACTTTCTACAATGTTGTGAATTTCCCAGATTGAAATTTCCGGTTTATTCAAATCGCTGACTTTTTTATTTACAAAATCACAAATTCTTTTTAAATCTTCATCACTGAAGGTTATTAACATGCGTGTTGCGGATTTTTTAACGGCATTGACAACTTTTTGAACATTATACTGCTCTTTTGTTCCGTCTTTTTTAACGATACAAACGCTTTCACAAAGTCTTGAAGCATTATCTTCAACTTCTTTTGTAAACATTGCATTTGAATCATGCACTCGCTTTATTGCATCATTAACGTGTTCTGATGTTATTCCGACTACATTTTCATTTCCTTGATTATTGACCGCATTTTGCATGATAAATCTCCTCTTTTTTGGCAGGTACACTTCCCGCAACCCGATTTAGCGCTATTTTAATCGGATTGATACCTACCGATTTTCCAAATCTCCTAGTCTATTTATTATAACATAAATTTATACAAAAAAGAAGAACTATTATGAAAAAATACATCTTTTGATTGGTGAAATTTGTTACGTATCGCAACATTTTTTCAAAGATTAAGGATTTGCAACGGTCATGGTTCACTCAAGATTTTTTATGAAATATTAAATCTTGCTAAGATTGATTAACATTTGTAAAAATAACACTTAATCAAGGAGATATTGCGTATATACAATGTGAAAAAATTTTAAGATTTTGTCATGGGAGAGATAGTATAATAATCCTACATCTCCCCGATGGAAAAACAGGGACTGGCATGTCATTGCTGTACATGTTAAGCAATTAGTTACATGTTTTACAAAATTCTTTAGGTGTCTTACCATCTAAAGATGTGTGATGTACATATTTCACTGCCCTTCCCTGATTTTAGGAAAGGGCAGAATGTGTTATTATAGAACTATTTGGAAATTCTGCCGGGAACTACAACTCCGCCTTTTAAGTTCTTTTTATAAAACTCTACATGCGGTTGAAGTACGCTATCCAAAACATCAGGTAATTGTTTACCTGTCATAATTGCGGTCACAATTTCTTGATATACTGTTGCAAAAGCTCTCAATTGAGTCATTGCCCCTGCTGCTGCCGGAGTCAAGCCCAAGTGAGATGTTTCAACTTCTTCTTTAAAGAATGAACCTGTGATTTCGTATGATTTTGTCAACGCTTCAATGTAACTTGATGCATTTTCCGAACATATGCCTTTATCAACAGGAACAGTCAGTGCAAATGCAAATTTATTTGCAGGGTTGAAATGTGCTTCTGCAGAATGATGCATAGCATCCGGCACTTTTGCAACCTGTTTTAAAGTATCTTTTACGGATTCATTTTGCATTTGAGCATGCCAGTATACTGTATTTTCAAACATTGAACCCATATATTGATGAACTGATGCGTCAATTCCTTTAAGTTTTGCATCAGCCCAGAAAATACCTTCTTTTAACGCATCATTAATTTCTAAATCATCAGACAATGATTGAGAAGAAATTTCTTGTGCGGAATTCAGCATAGAAATCATATCTGATTTTGACATCCCTGCCCAAATCAGTGCAAATATTGCATGATCATCAAATGCAGAGAATCTTCCGCCAACATCATCGTGAATATATAAATCACCCAACCATCCTTGCTCTATTGAAGTTCTTCTAAGTTCACTTTTCTCGGAGTTTCCGTCGGTTACTGCAATAAAGTGTTTTGAGGCTGATTTTTTTGCTTCTTCTTCCGATTGACCTTTAGAAATATAGGAATCAACAAGCATTTGCTGAATTCTCAAGAATCCGTCCTTTGTTTCAAAAGTTGAGCCTGATTTTGAAGCAATCATATAGTTTGAAGAAGTTACATCTCCGATTTTGCTCATAAATCTTGCCCAGCTTATTGAATCAACATCCGAATAAAAAGCAACGCTATCACCGTTTATATTTAGACCGTTAATAGATAACATATGCTCAACAGTATGTTTTGAACCGCCGATACCCATAACGCTCAATCTTGAAACACCTGTTTGGGATTTGAAACTTTCAACCATAGAATAAAGTTCATCCACTCTTTTTACTTGTTCTGAGGGAAGATTTACCCAGTTTAAAAAGTAACCTGACTTATTTGCTCGTGATGAAAATTCACTTACAAATTCAGATATTTTTGATTGATATTTGCTAAAGTCTATACCTGAAAAACTCGTTCTTACTGATGAATTCTTAGTCAACATTAGATTCTCCTTATAAATTTTACCTACAAAAGTATTTTATCACAAAGAAATATAAAAGTTTGTCGTTTTTATCACTTCACTTTTTTATAAACATACGTTATAATATTAATAAGCAGATATAAATCAGAAAGAGAATTATGAAATCAGTTAAAGAAATCGCAACAGAATCAAAGATTTTAGACAAATTAAAAAAATACCCCGTCTGTTTGGAACTTGTAAAATTCCTGTTTGCCGATCAGGAATTACACGAACTTCAAGATTATGCAAACAATGTTTCTATAAGACGCCTTGGATACAATGACCATGGCCCTGTTCATATGAGACAGGTTGTTACTAATGCAATAAAAATGCTGAATATTTTGCACGATTGCTGTATTCCCACATCTTTAGAGCAAGAAGAAACCGGAACTTTTGAAGATAGTATGTGCGCTGTTATTATGGCAGGTATGATGCACGACTTGGGTATGGCAATCGGCAGGCAAGGCCATGAAAAAATGTCCGCCCTTTTAGCTCAACCCATCATAGATAGGGCGCTAATGCATATTCACCCTGATGATTTACATAAAAGAGTGATTATAAAATGTATTGCAACAGAGGCAATTGTAGGGCATATGTCTTCAAGAAAAATTCACTCAATTGAAGCAGGGATTATACTAATCGCCGACGGTTGTGATATGACAAAAGGCAGAGCGCGTATTCCGATGTCAATAAATACAATCCCAAGAGTCGGTGATATTCATAAATACAGCGCAAATGCCATAAACAGAATATCAATTCAGGCAGGTGACAGAAAACCGATAAAAATTGATGTTGAAATGTCGGGAGATGTGGGATTTTTCCAAATAGAAGAAGTCTTGCTGGAAAAAATCAACGCAAGCCCCGCGAAAAAATTTGTCGAATTATACGCAGGGGTTGAAGGGCAAGAACGCAAGTGCTACTTATAATAACGGAGCAACAATGAGCGATTACAAAGACTACCTTGATAACGGCATTTATGATATCCAAGACGGAAAATTTCAAGATGCGATTGAAAAAATAAATAAATCAATTGAGTTAAAAAACGATTTTGAAATTTCGTATTTTTATCGCGCTGTTGCAAATCAAGCCTTGAAAAATTTTGATGAGGCAATGCTTGATTATACAAAATCAATAAATATTAACCCCAAAATGACCGATGCCTACTATAATATGGCAGAAATTATTTTGACAAGGAAAGATACAATCCACCCAAATTTGCCAAAAGCGGTTGAGTATCTTGAAATAGCACTTGAGCAAGACCCAAAATTTATAGATGCACTTTTTGCAATGGCTGCGGCGTATAAAAAATTGGGGGATTACCATAAAGCACTGGAATACCTTGAAAAATTACTTCAAATAGAACCTCAGGCAGTAAATGCCAGAGCACTCAAAAAGTTGATTTTGAATAAATATATTCTATAGGGGTAAATAATATGTAAGTTGGGCTTTAGGAATCAACAGCATTATTTTAGCAGCAGTAAAAATATTACAAGAACAAAGGTTATAGCAGATGATATTCCGACTAAAATCCAATAAGGTGTGATTTTTTTCGGTTTTGGAGAGGATTTCATTGAGGATTGCTGAACTTTTTTTGCAGGGTGTTTTGGTTTAGAAGCATTAGCCTTACAACTTGAGCCACGGTTGGTAGCAGCATTTACCCCCTTTTGGTATTTGCGGGCAAGGGATTTATTTTTTTTGCCTGTAGCAAGAAGATCTATATCAAAATGCAAATCCAATTTATCTTTCCCTGCTTTTTTAATAT
>CAMOQI010000134.1 GCA_946622835.1 uncultured Candidatus Melainabacteria bacterium | reverse complement strand
TTCTTTAACATACATTAAAACTGCGTTTTTATTTGCGTAATTTAAGTAAACGCAAGCGGTATTTTTAATCGGAATACTTTTATTTTGTTCAAGTTTTTTAGTTAGAAATTCCGCAATGTTTTGATATTCGTAGAATTTATCCGAAGTTGTCAATTTTGTATTGCTGTCGATTAACTCAAAATCAATTTTATCGCTTAGATTTTTAACCTCAACATATGTTGAAATTGAATATACCCCCAGAATGAGCCCTATTATCAATATCCCAACTCCAAGCATTAACATTTCATTTGTTGCTGCATTCTTGTTTTTGTTAATCATAAACCCTCCGGCGTAAACCAACCACTTTTATTATAATTATTATATAATAAATTTCTATAAAATTCCATTAGATTGTATTATTTCATAAATAATGTATAATTGTTTATATGAGAATAGCAAAATTTTTTATAATATGCACAGTATTGTACGTGTTAACTGCAGGTATAAAGGTGTTTGCGCAAGTAGTGACCGTAAGAAAAATGAACAAACAACCTGCTGCAGCTACCTATAAACAAGTTAATACAAAGAATTTACAATTAATAAACCACATTAAAACCTGCAAACCGTATCGTGAAACTTTAGATTCCGATTTGAGCGGGGTTGATTTTAATTTTTTATTGACAATTGACGGTTGGCAAGATAATAAATGTATTATGAATTTTCAAGCAAAATCCCAAGGAATAAATAATTCATTTAAGTCTATATATGGTGTTGATTCTTCACAAGCGGCTGTGTATACTTTTGAGCCTAATATAAGGTGTGCATTTACAAAAGCCCAGCTTCAAAGTGTCGGAGATTCTATATTACAAGAGCAGGAACGCAATATGGGTGCTCGCAATAATATGTTAAAGAATCCGTCTGATATAAATTTGACAAATTTTTATAACTTGTCAGATAATGATAGAAAGCTGTTGGATATCTTATTGAATCAAAATGCTTGCACAATTTTAAATGTTAATGATTCAAACGAGGTATTTAATTTATTTTTCGAGTTATAGGTAATAAAAAGGAATTGAGAATATGAAAAAATTAAAATTAATTACATTGTTAACAATAATCATGTTAAGTTTATATCCCGCGGCAAAGGCAATGTCGCAAGTTGCCGTCAGTGAATCTTCAATGGTAAATTTGCACACGGCGCAGCAAATTAAAAAAAACAATGGACCTGATGGAGCTATGTTTATACAAAGACTTGAGATGCTGAGTACAAGATACAGTGAAAATTTTCAAAATTGTGAGCCTTTGCATATAGATCAGTATTATGATGTTTTTGGCTTAAAAATTACGTTTAAAGCGGATATCAACGGCTGGGTAAATAATAAATGTGAAATAAAAGTTACAGGAAATGTTATTTCTGTGGGTAAAGATATCAGAGAGGTTTTTGAGGTAAAGGCTCCTGATGAAAAAATCGCATCAATTAAGCCTGTTGTTGAATGTAATTTTACAAAGGAACAATTAAAAATAGCAACTGAAGCTATTGCGGCAAGCAATGCTCAAAATGAAGCAATACTTATAAAAATGATGAGATCACCTGAAAGAGCGGTTAGCAAGAAAAAACAACTGGCTCCCGCGGAAAAAAGATTTATGACAATGCTTATGAGTGAAAATGTTTGTGCGATTTCCAATAAAGACGAAGTGATGAAATTGTTGGATGAGATTATTAATCCTAAATAAAATAATCTTATACAAAATTACATTTTTCACATAAAAATTCCAAAAGACTTACTACTTTTGTTTTGGAGCCGGTCAGCATTAAGCCTTGTCTTAGTCCTAAAATGCATGAAGGACATGTTGTAATAACATAATCAGCACCGGTTTCATTGATTGCTTGAGCTTTTCTTTTTGATATTATTCGGGAAAGTTTTGGGTTTTTAAGGGCAAAACTTCCGGCAAAACCGCAGCAATTGTCGTAATCTTTCATTTTTATGTATTTGATACCTTCGCTTTTTTCCAAGATTTTTTCAAAAAAATCATCTGATTTTAGGTGGCACGGTTTGTGGAAAGTTATTTTAAGTTCTTTTTTTGCCTTAAAGCGTAATTTAGATTCGGCGATTAAATCACCCCAATTCACAAAAGTTCTTACTTTGATTTTCGCCGCATCGTCTATATATTTTGGGTAACTCATAAGTGTGCTTTCGCAGCTTGCGCAGTCGGTTACAATATATTCTGCGTCGGTTGTAAATTTATCAAGATTTGATTTCGCGCTTTCAATAAATCTTTCCATATTTCCTTCTGTTAAAAAGGGGAGACCGCAGCAATCAAAGTCTGGTTCTATTATGTTGATATCTTTTCTAAAAAGTTTGCTGATGTATTTATCTGTGTTTGGAATAATTCGATTGACGCATCCTTTAAAATAAATAACGGTTTTTTCGCCGTTTTTGTTCTTTTTGGGGCGGAAGGGTTTTGTTATAATATCGGCTAATTTTATAATATTTGAAAAAATTAATTTGCTTTGTAATAGGAAAATTAATTTTCCAAAGGGCTTATTTTTTACATAATCATGTTTTGCGTGGCTTAATATTTGACAAACATCAATACCTGCGGGGCAAAATTTGTTACATTTTTCGCATTTTAAACATTTATCCAGGTATTTGTTTATATTTTTTGAAAGTTTAAGCTCTCCTTTTGTCACCCCATAAAGCATAACAAATTTACCCTTGCTTGCAATACAATCGTTAGGGTCAATCTTAAATAAAGGACATACGCTTTCACACATACCGCATTTTGAACATTTTTGCAGCTCTTTTTCAAAATCTTTCAAAGTTTTCATAATTAAATGATAGCATAAGTTTTAACATTTTTTAATATTTTATCCGAATTATTAAACTTTTGAAAAAAAATGCCGATAAACTAATTGAAGATAAATAAAAGGATATTATCATGTCAGAACAAAATTTTACATTTAATAGACCATTTAAACCATTCGGACTCAACGTGAAAGTTCCGGAACGTACATTGCAGCAAGCAGGCGAAACTTTGGAAGGAATAGTAAAGGCTCCGGTTGCGCCTTTATTTGAATTTCTGGAAGAACATGAAGAAGTTTTCAACGGCGATGTTGCATTTGAGATTAATAAAACAAATGCTCAAAACTTTACAATAGGTTCTGCCATGAGAATTGAAAATGAAAAAGTTAACGGTAGAACCCCGAATTTTGATATGCATTTTTAGCCGATAATATTTTAATAGCAAGACAGCACCAAAATAACGGTGCTGTTTTTTTATTTGTCAACAATATACTTTAAGCGGCTTAATTTACTTTTATTTGAATTTATAGTAAAATTTACTTATAAGGAAGGTTAATTATGGCAATAAGGAAAGTTTTACGCTATGGAGAACCCTCATTAAGAGAGGTTTCAAAAGAAGTCCATAAAGTATCAAAAAAAATCGCGGACTTGGTTAGAGATTTGCTTGATACAATGTATGCTCAAAATGGAGTCGGGCTTGCAGCTCCTCAAATAGGTGAAAATGTGAGAGTTTTTGTTGTTGATGTTTCGACAAACGATGAGCCGCTGAATCCTATGGTTTTTATTAACCCGAAAATTATTAAAAAAAGCGGGGCGATTAAAAGTAACGAGGGTTGCTTAAGTTTTCCTGAAGCTTATACGGATGTGAAAAGATATAAAAATGTTATGGTTAAAGCAATAAATGAACATGGCAAGCCTTTTGTAATCGAAGCAAATGACGGCTCGCTGCTGGCTCGTGCTATTCAGCATGAAAATGACCACTTAGACGGAATTTTATTTATTGATCATTGTATGAACAGGTTTGAGGCGGATTCCGTGTTGGAAAAATATAATCTTCCCCATATTGATCCTGAGTTATTGTTAGATGAAAAAGAATTGGAAGATGAAATTGCAAAAAACAATTAAGGTAATATGTTTTGGAACGCCTGATATAGGTTTGAAATCTCTTGATTATCTTTATCATTCTGATAGGATAGAGGTTTGTGCTGTTGTAACTCAGCCCGACAAACCCGCAGGAAGAGGAAATAAAATTCAAATGTCCCCAATTAAAAAATGGGCGCTTGAGCATAATTTACCTTTCTTTCAACCAAAATCCATAAGAAAAGAGCCTGAAATAATTGCCGCCTTAAAAAATTTTGAGCCTGATTTTTTTGTAACTTTTGCCTTTGGGCAAATTTTATCTCAAGAAGTTTTAGATATTCCTAAATTTGAAACAATTAATCTTCATGCTTCGTTACTTCCGAAATATCGCGGTGCAAATCCTATACAAAGAGCTATAATAAACGGGGACAAAGAAACCGGAATATGTACGATGAT
>CAMOQI010000133.1 GCA_946622835.1 uncultured Candidatus Melainabacteria bacterium | reverse complement strand
AACATAAAATTAGCTTTATGCCTTGTATCAAAGAACTTAGCAGTATCCGCATTAAACGAATTTATAATTTTATTTTCGTGAGAACAAACGGTAATCATACTCTCCGGCGTAAAAATCAAACCCAACGGTAAAGTATCAAAATTACCTTCCTCGTCCATAATAGGAACGTTTGTAATTATAAGAAGATTTCCGTCTTCAAAATCCATACGAGATAACTCATCGGCGTCTAATGAGTTATTTAAGAAACTTTCATCCAACCCCAGCACCAAAGAAACTTGTTGAATTTCTTCTCTTGAAGGATTTATAAGATTAAACCATGAACCGGAAACCGCTTCATTTAGATTTAATATTTTTAAAGATCCGTCATCTTGAGTTTTGGTAATTTCCAACATAACACGTTTCCTTACTGAGTCACTAACCCATTAAACTACACATCTTTTCAAATTTCAATAGTCTAAATTGATGAAAAATTATGGGGTCAAATCAAGATTCTCCAAGCCAAAGCCCTCCGGATGATTTGGAAGATTTAATCATTTGAATTTACATACAAATCTCAAAAATTTGGCAACATTATTTATTCCTAATTCTTTACCATAATTTGTGCGCTTATTATTCCCCAAAAATACTTAATAATCCTAACTTTTCTTAATCCGCAATATTCAAATTCTTTTACAAGCTCATCCGGCTCCGGAAATTCTTGTTTAGACTTGAGTAAATACTCATAATGCGGATAATCTTTTCCAAGCAGCCTTATTAACGGAGAGATAACAAAATCAAAAATTGACCAAAAAATATTATGATATCCGAAATCCACGTGTAAAAACTTTCCGCCTGAAGCAAGAACACGCATTATCTCTTTTATCGCTTGCGAGCGATTTTCAATATTCCTTAACCCAAAACCCATAGTCACAAAATCAAATTCCCCATCTCCAAACGGCAATTCCGTACAATCTGCCTGAACAAACACCCCTTTAGGGTTATTTATTTTTGCAAGTTTTATCATTTCTTGCGAAAAATCCACTCCTATGACTTTAGAACTTGGTTCAATTTTATTTATAAACCTTACAAAATCACCCGTTCCGCAACACAAATCCAACACATTAGCTTTGGGAAATACACCTAATGCGCGCACTGCTAAATATTTTATCAATTTATGAGTACCAAAAGATATAACATTGTTAACTAAATCATACTTGCTTGAGATTTCATCAAACATTTTTTTTATTTTTTCAGGATTTTTATCAGATAACATTATGTAAATTCCTTTGCTCAAAATAAATTTTAGCATACAATATATAATTATGAAACTCGCATTATTACCTATAGACAACAGACCCGTTTGCTATACTTTGCCGCAATTGATTTCACAAATCGATGAAAGCATAGAGTTATTTATTCCCGAGCGCAAATTCTTGGGGGATCTAAAAAGAAGTGCAAATATTGAAGAATTATTTAAATGGCTTGAGGATTTACCAAGCGAACTAAATGCAATAGTTTTAAGTCTTGATACCATAACTTACGGCGGCTTAATCCCGTCACGCAGGGGAGTTGAAACCTTTGATGAATTAAAATCCCGTATTGAAAAATTAAAAGAAATCTTATTAAATAAAAAGTGTAAAATATATGCTTTTTCAAGTATTATGCGGATTTCTAATAACAACTATAATGAAGAAGAAAAACAATATTGGGCTCAATACGGAAAAAAAATCTTTCAATACTCATATGATTTACACAAAACAGGAAAGTCGGATACATTTGGCATTCCGGAAGATATTCTTGAAGATTATCTAAAAACCAGAAACCGTAATTTTGAGATAAATAAAATTTACCTTCAATGGCAAAAGCAAGGACTTTTCGATACTTTAGTTTTTTCAAAAGACGATTGTGCGCAATATGGTTTAAATGTAGCAGAATCACAAGAACTTGAAAAACTTGGTGCCGTAACAAAAACAGGAGCTGACGAAATTCCGTTAACCCTCATGGCAAGAGCAATTACTGAAAAAATTCGGATTTGTCCGATTTTTCTTGAGCCGGAATACAAAAACTTAATTTCCAACTATGAAGATATATCAATTGAAAAATCGGTAAAAAATCAAATAGAGCTTGCAGGATGCGAACTTTCGGATGAAACTTCGGCAGATATTATTTTATATGTTAACAATTTCAAGACAAATCAAGGCGAAATTGTTATGAAACAAGATACACAACCTTTTAACAAAACCTTTATACCTCCGCAGAAAAACTACATGATAGCGGATGTAAGGTTTGCAAACGGCTCTGATAACGCGTTTATCAAAGAATTTTTCAAAAATGATATAGATATTAAAACTTTCTACGGATATTCCGCTTGGAACACCAGCGCAAACACGCTTGGCAGCCTGATTTGCGCTGCAAAAGTGAAATTTCTCGCAAAACAATACAGTGAAAAAGCTTTTAAATTGCTTCAACTAATTCGATTTGCAGATGACTGGGGATATCAGGCAAATGTACGACAAGAACTTACATCTCCGGATATAAAAGAATTAAACGAAAAAATGAAACCGTTTGAAAAAAATATTAAAAAGAGGTTAAATATTGAAATGGGGAATATTAAATACAATTACCCCTGGAACAGATTATTTGAGGTAGAAATTGAACTTAATTGATATTATTTTGCTCGGAATAGCGCTTGGAATTGATTGCTTTTTGGCGTCATTTTCACAGGGTTTAATTTTTGAGAAAAGACGAACGATAAATTCTTTAAAATTGGCGGCTGTTATGGGATTTTTCCAAGGTACAATGCCAATAATCGGATATATTGGGGCTGACACCTTATTTGAATACATTTATACAATCTCAAAATGGATAGTTTTTGCAATATTTATCGCTCTTGGGATAAAATTCATTCTTGAATCATTTGCCCCCAAAAAAGAATTGATACAATGTATAGGAATAAAGTGTTTAATAGGTTTGGGTATTGGGACAAGTATTGATGCTTTGGTTTCCGGCGCAACACTAAGATTAACCCACTCAAACTTAATTATTTCTTGTTTAATAATCGGTTTTGTATCATTTGTAATGTCATTAATTGGATTTTGGGGCGGGAACAGGATAAAAAACATTTGTCCAAAATGTTTAGAAAGTATCGGCGGAATAATTTTAATCGTATTGGCAATAAAAACAATATTATAATTCAAGCGCCAATATTACTAATAGACACAAAACAAAACTCATTATATAATACAATATATGGCTATTTTAGAGGTAAAAAATTTAAATTTAGGTTTTCAATTTGAGAACGACTTTAAGCAGGCTCTTTACGATGTATCATTTTCATTAGAACAAGGCAAAATGCTCTCAATTGTCGGCGAATCAGGCTGCGGAAAAACAATGAGTGCAATGAGTATTTTAAGATTAATCCCAAAAACAGCCCGAATCACATCAGGGAAAATTTTATTCCACGGAGAAGACCTGCTTGAAAAAACTCAAAAAGATATGCAAAGAATACGCGGAGCAAAAATTGCATTAATCCCGCAAGACCCGATGACATCGCTAAATCCGTTATATACTGTTGGCGATCAACTTTTAGAAATTTTAAAAATACATCAAAATATACAAGGAGAAGCCGCATTACAAAAAGCAATTGAGGCGTTTGAAATTGTACAAATACCCGGTGCTAAATCCAGATTAAATAATTATCCGCACGAATTTTCAGGCGGAATGAAACAGCGTGCAATAATTGCAATGGCACTGTGCTGCAACGCGGAAATATTAATTGCAGATGAACCTACAACAGCGCTGGATGTAACAATACAAGCACAAATTATGAAAATTTTGCATGAAATACGCAATTATCAAAACACATCAATACTTTTGATAACACATGACCTTGCTCTGGTAAGCGAACACACGGATGAAATCGCCGTAATGTATGCAGGCCGCATAGTTGAGCGGGGAAATAATTCTGAGTTTTTCTCAAACCCGACACATCCGTACTCAAAAGCATTGTTAAAATCCATTCCCACAAACAGAGGTGAACAATTAGAAACAATTAAAGGTCAACCCCCGACACTTTCACAAAAGATTGAAGGTTGTAAATTTAATCCAAGATGCGAATATAAGATGGAAATATGCACACAACAAATTCCCGCGCAAAAAGAAATAACCCCTGAACATAAATGTGCCTGCTTTTTAATTTAATAAATAAGAGAAGGTGACGTAAGCATAAGCTAAAGTCGGGTAAGACCTTGATATATATTTACCCCCCTATTGATTATTAGCTATTTTTTTGTCAAAATATGTTACATAAAAGGAAGGGGTAAGGTATGGTTAAAAGAATCGGAATT
>CAMOQI010000132.1 GCA_946622835.1 uncultured Candidatus Melainabacteria bacterium | reverse complement strand
CGCCAGAGAAGATACATTACTTATAATTAATATTGTTATATTTTTCCCAAGTTTATCATCTAAGAATTGCGCTATAATGCAGGCAAATTTATGTGATTCTAATTCCATTAATTGCTATCCTTACTCAATAATATCAACGCGTCTTTTGTGTCTTCCGCCTTCAAATCCTGTTTTTAGCCAGATATCAACTATATCAAGGGCAAGATGTTCTCCTATAACCCTTTCCCCAAGACATAATATGTTTGCGTTGTTGTGAGCTCGCGAAACCCTTGCAGAATACGTATCACAGCATAATGCGGCTCTGATTCCGTGAACTTTATTTGCTGAAATAGACATCCCAATTCCTGTTCCGCATACTAAAATCCCTCGGTCAACTTCTCCTGAAATTACTTTTTCTGCTACTTTTCTTGCTATTACAGGGTAATCGCATGACTCAGGAGTGTAAGTTCCTACATCAACGTATTCTATATTTCTTAACTTTAAATAATCGATTATACTGTCTTTATAACGAAATCCGCCATGGTCTGAACCTATTGCAACTTTTAAATGTTCCATTCTCTACTCCTTTGCTGTCTCACAATATTTTTCCTAATTTTACTATTATTATTTTTAAATGTAAATATTAAAAACCAGAAATGATACTATTCGAAACAAAAAAGAGGCTGTTAAGCCTCTGAATATAAAATGGAGTTTAATATCATGTTTATAAATTACCCATTAAGATGAGCTTACCATCTGCATTGCTTGTTGTAACAAGTCTTTGTTGGAGGAAATAAGTTTATTAACTACTTCCATCTGCATTTTTGCCATTTGGTAATATGAAATATTTCCTTTGAAATCCGAATTTGATAATTCTAGTAGTCCGGAGCGAATTTCTCCGCAGCCCAGTACAGGTTTGCCTGATTCTTCTGTTTCAAGGAAAAGTCCGTCTTTGTATTCGTATAATCCTGCTGAATTGTGAAAATTTCTTGTGGTAATTCTGTATAGCGGAACAACTTTTTTCCCGTTTTCGGCTTTACCGACTATGGTCCCGTCTTTTTGGATTTCGTATTCGTCGTATTTGCCAAGATATTTCCCGTTATTTGGATCAATCCACATTTTTATGCTTGTTGTGGGAATATCTAAGGCCCCGCCTTTGAGGGCTGTTTGTTGGTATAAATCCGCACTCAATGGCTTTGTTCCTTGCATAATCTCACCTTTATCGTTTAGAATATATCCTTGTACGGTGTTCCCGTTTTTGGCACGGTAAACTCCTTCTCCGTCAAAGGTGAATTCGCCTAATCGTGTGTACACGCTTCTTCCTTCTGCGGTTTTTGTCAGGAAAAATCCTTTGCCTTCTAAAAACAGGTTATCACTTGATGTACCTGGGGTTGATTTACCCTGACTCATCTTTTTGTCATAATCATCTGTTATTGCTCCGCCTAAAAATGTTTTAAAATTCACTTGTTTTTCTTTAAAGCCGGGGGTGTACACATTTGTCATGTTATCAGCAATAACGTCCATCCAATTGATGGTTGCATATTGTGTGTTAATAGCTGTGATAAATGCATCATTCATAACTTTAACTCCTTATTCTTTATTTCGTTGTTGTTCTTTTTGGTGTTTGCTGCCTCTGTTAGAATATGATAAATCCGTATAGGGAATATCTTTTTCTTGAAAAGCTGATTTTAGAGAATCAAGATTGTTTTTCAAATATTGCTCGACGGCTTTATCTCCGGGGATAAAGTTTGCGGCAAACGAACCGTCTTTTCCCATACGCAAAATTACTGCAATATTTTGATCAAAGTCAATTCTTAGGGGTTGATTATTTTCTCTTGCAATATTTATGGCATTCAGTAGTGTTTCTGAAATCTTAACATTTTGTTGAAGCTGACCGATGTTTGTTCCGTTTTCAAATGCGATTTGTGCTTGCGAAGCTATCGCTTGATGGTTTATCTTATCATTTTGCGCAAGGTTTATAAAAAATTCTGCATCAGATTGTGTCATAAACATATTGTTTGTGCAGTCAAATGTTAACATGTCACCAAAAATGTCGTCACTTATTGTATTGAGTCGTCCGCTAGCAAATAAATCAGCGGAGTTTGTATTGTTCATCATAAGTTCGATATCATTGCGCAAACTATTGTTTACATCAATCATTGATAAAGATGCATGCTTCATTTGTTCAAGGCCGGAGGAAGCATCAGTTTTTTCTGTTCGGAGTTTCCCGCTTTGTTCTTTGTTACTTGTTTGACTTTCTGTTTTTTTACTATCTTCAGACTTTTTGGATTCAACTTCTTTTGTTGAAGTATCTTTTTTAGCTTCTTTAGTCGAAGCTTTTTCAATTTCATCTTTAAAAGAAGAATCCGTCGATGACTTTTTAGTATTTTCCGAAGTCTGAGTTGTTGAGACTTGGGATGTTGTGCCGACTGACGATGTTGTTACGTTTAAACTCATATTTAACTACCTTCTATTTCGCGTATTTGCTTTAATATTTCTTGCTCTTCTGCTTCTATGTTTTCTTGTTTGTTTTTGTAGAATCTTGTTACACCGATTTCTGAAAATTGTTTTAATTCGAGCGCTTTTTCTTCTGCCAGATATGCTTCTTTATTCTTTTCTTTGTGTTTTTCAAGTACTTTGACTGCTTGTTCGCATTTTACGAGCTTTGCGATTTCAAGGTCCAGTTCTTTTTGCTTTTCTTGTCTTACTAGTTCAAGTTCTTCCGCTCTTTGCCAAAGATGCTCCAAATACTTATCGTATGTTTCATACATCATTGGATCTGCATTTCGCATTCCGTTTTTGGTGTTTACAATGTCCTGTTCGTTTTTGAGAATATCTTGTTCTGCCTTGTAGACTGCGGCTTGAGCTTTTTGAACACGTATTAATTGCTCTTCTTTTTGGTTTATTCTAAAGTCTAAAACTTTTTGCAATCTATACCTGAATGGCATGTTAACTACTCTTTCCTGTCATTATTATGTCTTACTTTTCGAGAGTAATAAACATCTAAACGTATGATATTGTATTAATGATAATTTGATAAAAGTCAAGACAAAAAAGACAAGGCTGTAAACCTTGTCTTTATTTTTATTTTTATTTTTATTTTTTTTATTCTTCTGTCGGCACTTCCGAGTCTGTTGTTTGTGTCGGCTGTTCTTTAATTGATAATGCAATTCGCTTATCTGAAGGGTTAAATTTAAGAATATATGTAGTAATTTTATCTCCGACTTTTATAATTGTTTTTGATTCGTTTTGGTATTCAACAACTTCGCTGTGCGGTAAGAGTGCTTCAACTCCGGGGAATACTTCAATAAAAGCTCCAAAGTGCTTAAGTCTTGTTACTGTTCCTTCAACCTTGTCGCCTTCTTTAATTTTATCGGCGGCTTCAATCCACGGATCAGGCTCAAGATTTTTTAAGCTTAGTGAAACCCGCTGTTTGTCGTGATCAACCGCAATAACCTCAACATCTAGTTTATCGCCGACTTTTAAGATATCAGTCGGGTGGTCAATCCATCTCCAAGAGAGTTGAGATAGCGGAAGGAGTCCGTCGATTCCGCCAAGGTCGATAAATGCACCAAAATCAGTGATTCTGACAACTTCACCTTTAACAACTTGTCCGGATTCAATTTGCGAGAAGATTGTTTTTCTTGCTTCTTCTGCGGTGTCTTCGTAAACTTTTTTATTTGATAATATGAAATTATTTTGTTGAACATCGAGGGTTAGGATTTTCAATTCAAGTTTTGAACCCACTTCAATTTCTGTTTCGCGAGATCTTAATTGAGAGGAAGGTATAAAGCCGCGAACCCCTGATACTTCGACTAAAACCCCGCCTTTTACTACGCTGACGACTGTGCCGAGAATTGTTTCGTCATTTGCTTTAGCTTTTTCAAGTTCTTTCCAAGCATATGCAAAATCGACTTTTTTCTTGGATAACAGGAGTTTCCCGTCTTCATCTTCTTCTCTGATGATTAAAAATTCTCCTTCATCGCCTTTGTTGAACTTATCTTCAATATTTTCGCCTTTTTCAACGGCTTCGTATGTTGGGATAACAGCGTAGTTTTTTGCGCCTATATCAACCATAACCCCTTGACTTTCGAATCCGCATATCACACCTTTTACTAAATCTCCTTTTTGGAACTTGTAATCATATTGTTCCAAAAGAGCTTCAAAATCCATATCAGCGTTCTTTTTGCCAGCCATAAATTACTCCATATTATCACCCTATAATATAGCTAAATACTACCAAAATTTTTTTTAAATGTAAAGCAATGTAAAGATTACTTAATAATTCAAAAAGACTTGAATTTTTATAAAAACATGTTATAATATTAATAGCGAGTATAATCTTGTGGATATTAAG
>CAMOQI010000131.1 GCA_946622835.1 uncultured Candidatus Melainabacteria bacterium | reverse complement strand
CTACATAACTGTAAAATCATACCTCACCCTAACCCTCTCCTATTCTTTAGGAGAGGGAATAAGTAAAACCGTAACGAATTTATCCTACTTATCCACTTATCTTACTTATCCTACTTGAATTCGTTACATCTCCCCCCTCCCTAGCCCTCCCCCGCCAGTGGGGAGGGAAAAAGATATCCTTCTAGCAGAGCACATTAGACATACAAAATACAAGGCGGTTGGTAGCAACATTTACCCCCTACCCCGCCAGTGGGGAGGGAAAAAGATATCCTCCTAGCAAAGCACATTAGACATACAAAATACAAGACGGTTGGTAGCAACATTTACCCCCTCTCCCACAAGGGGCGAGGGAACATTTACATATTCAATTAAAGAAGGAACGCAACACGCGTTCCTTCTTTTTTATTTTGACTGTCAATCGAATTTTATTATGCTGAAACTGCAACTTTCATTGTTTTTTCAATAATTTCATTGAAGCTTTCAGCGCTCAATGATGCTCCGCCAATCAAAGCACCATCAATATCAGACATCGACATTTGCTCTTCTATTGTAGAAGGTTTAACAGAACCGCCATAAAGAATTCTGATAGAATCAGCTGCAGATGAACCTGCAACCTCTGATACAACGCTTCTAATCATTTTAATAACTCTGTTAGCTTCTTGAGCATCACAAGATTTTCCTGTACCAATAGCCCAAATAGGTTCATATGCAATAACAGATTTTGCAACATCTTCTGATGAAATTCCTGACAGTGCCGCTCTTATTTGAGACGCAATCCAAGAATCTGTTATTCCTGATTCTCTTTGCTCTAATGATTCTCCGCAGCAAATTATAGGAATAAGTCCGCCTGCTAAAATTGCTTTTGCTTTTTTATTAATCATTTCATCTGTTTCTGAAAAATATTGTCTTCTTTCTGAGTGTCCGATAATTACATAAGAACATCCTGCATCTTTAAGCATTTCTACAGAAATTTCTCCTGTATAAGCACCTGAAGATTCCCAATGACAATTTTGCCCCGCAACATATAATTTGCTGCCGCCGCATCCGCAGCTGCAAGGAATTTCCGATACTTGATTGATTGATGTAAATACAGGTGCAATTACAACAACAGGCAATTCCGGTGCTGTATAATTTGATACAAATGATTTAATTCCTTCATACAAAGACTTTGCTTCGCTTTGCAAAAGGTTCATTTTCCAGTTACCTGCAATAATTGGTTTTCTTGACATAATAATTCTCCTTTGTTTTGCTACATTTACAAGGAGTATCTTACATTAAACAAAACCGCTCCGCAATAGTTAATAATACTATTTTTGTTCTTCTTCTCTAAATTGCTTTGTTCCCGGAAATTCGTTAGAACCCGTTCTCCATTTTGTAATCTGATATTGCATTTTTGGAATTAATGTTGACAAGAACAACGCGGATGTTACAAAACCTGCACCCCAGTTAATTGCATTCCATTTTAAGTTGGATTTAGAAGCTTTGTTCAACATTTTTACGGTAATTTCTTCCCCTTTTAATGAGGCATTTTCAATTATTGATTTTACATAATCGGTAAGTTCTTTTTTGTATCTGTCCAAATCTTTTTGAGCAACATATTGGTATTTATCCATAAAATCTTTACCAAATCTGTTTTTGTAGAATTCTTTTAAGAATTCAGGATTATTTATATGACCGCCTGTCAATATATCTTTAATTTGACCTTCTGTAAGAATTGAAACGCCCTTGATTTGAGGTTGTAATTCCGACATTTTATCAGCAATCTTTGAAAGTTGTTCAAATTTTGCACCGAATTTTTCATCAGCTTGTAAAAGCTGCTTAAATTCATCAAGTGTAATAATTTTAATCTTTTCACCTTGAAGTTTTTCTGAAATTGCTTTCGGAATTTCTGCTTTTTCGCCAAGCATATCTTGTTTAAATTTGCTGATTGAAACAGATTTTTGTTTTCCTTCTCCCGCAATTTGACCTGCTTCATCTACATAAGATTCCATATATTTTGTAGTGAATTCCGCAGATACAGGATCTAATCTGTCAGGATTTCCTTTTTGTTCAATCTTATTCAACCAAGAATTCATATTATTCATATTAAACATATAGAAATAAACTGAAGCTAAATCTCTAAACAAGATTTCAACTCTTTCATCGTTATTTCTTGCAGAAATTGTTCTTCCGGTAGCAGTTCCCGCATCAACAGATAAAAGTTTGTAATTTCTGTTTGTTTCAAATTTATTCGCTACAGCAAGCATATTGAAGCCGAAAGAAATATCTTTCTTATCTTCATTATTTTTATTCATAAATGAATCCATTGAAGTCTTCTGAGAAGTATTAACTTCCGGTTTTTCGACATTTTCAACAGGTTTATTTCTATGATAATAACGGGTAATAGCTTGATTTATCTTAGGTAGCGCAAAACCTATAAACGCATTTGTAATCAACACGCTTGAAATAACTTTGGCAAATTTGAATTTTGCCATTGTCTTTTCTAAAATTTTTGCACCGTCAGTTGTTTTTTCAAACTTCAAGAAATTTGGCAAAGGGTTACGAACGTCATCTTTTGCAACACTTACATTTATTTTCGGTAATTTAAGCAGTTTTTGACCAAGTTTTTCAAACAACGCATTTAATGCCGTAACACCGCTTAACCAAAATACCGCACCTGAAAATTCTTCCGTAATTCTTTCTCTTGCTTCATCAAATCCGCCACGTTGATATGCTTGATAAGTTCTGCCGGATTCTACAAAAGCTTCCAAAGCAATAACAGGCAAGAAACCGTCACTTGCTATTTGCTTAACAAAATTTCTTGACATAACTTGTTTTGTATACGCTGTGGGGATTTTTATAGACATAATTTTATAATACCTGTTGATAACTATATAATAACAATCAAGATTTATTTTTGACCCATGTTTTTGAAATTTTAATATTTTGTTACAAATATCTAAGCAATTATACTTCATTTTGCAATAAAATTTTTGTTGTGTTTTTGATACTATAAAAATATAGGTAGTGTTATGATAAATAAAATAGGACAAACTCAATATAAACCTCAAACCCCTGACAACAAAAATAAATCCGGTTTGAATTATAAACAAAAAGCTATTATCGGAGCATCTTCCGTTGCGGGTATTGCACCTGTTTTTGCTGTTTTGGCAAAAAGAAAAGGTTTTTCTTTAAACCCCGCTAAAATTATCAAAACTCCTATAAAGGATATGGCAATCTTTAAATATTCACCAAAGAATAAAGTTATAGATTTCGGAAACCCAAAAGCTATTATTGCAACCGCTATAGGCTCTGTTGCAGGAGGTTTTATAGGCGGTACAATTGTTGACAAACAAAATATAAAAGCAAAAAAACGTGAAATTCTTAGTCAGCTTTTAGGTAACGTTCTTGTTCCCGTTTCTACTGTCTATCTTGGATCAGTACTATTTAACAAGCACCAAGATAGTATAGAAAACGCTATGCCGCAAATAAAATCCGCTTCTAAAACGGTTGGCAAAATAAATACATTTATGAGAAAATTACCTCAAATCGGAGCAACAATTACACTTTTAGGTATCGGAATATATCTTGGCAATAAAGTTTCTAACTACATAAATGAAAAATTATACAATAAAAAGGTTGAACGAAACATAAAAGCAACAGATTTTGCACCCCATCTTGATGATTTGTGCATTGCTGCCACCGTTATGAACCCGAAAAGCTCATTTGGTCAAAAGTTAGGCAGAATAATTCCGTTTGCACTCATCGTTCCCGGATATCAAACAGGAATTGCCCAAGATTCTTAATCAGAAACACAATCCATCTTTAAACTCGTAACATTTCTTCATGTTTATATTGAAATTATTTGCCAGTTTAGCACTAATGTAATATGATAATCTTGGGAATGTTTTAATAGGGATAGACTAAAGATGATAAAAGATACCACACAAGAGAGAACTTTAACACCGCAAGAAGTGAGAACTATCTTGAAAGCCGACAACAGAGAAATTGTTGATTTGTGCAAAAGAGCTGAAATCAGACCGAGAAAAAATGCCAAAGGGCATACTTATTTTTCTTATGACGAAGTAAAAAATCTGAGAAAAATTCAATCACAAGTAAAAGAAAATGTGACAAATCCGATTTCATCCAATGTTCCTGCACCTGTTGGAGCATCATCGGGCAGCGTTGCCGTTGGCAGTATTTTAGCATCTTTACAAAACCTTGAAACCAAACTCAGTGATAAAATTGCTCAAGTTATTGATGAAAAACTTGAAGGCATGGACGATGTTGTCGTTGAACTTATTCGCTGCAAAACCGATAACGAAACTTTAAAACAAAAAATCGTTGACTTAAATAAAGAAG
>CAMOQI010000130.1 GCA_946622835.1 uncultured Candidatus Melainabacteria bacterium | reverse complement strand
CAAGAAATTAAACAAATTGTCAAGAAAGATAACGGTAAATTTAAGGTTGTTACAAAAGCAAATCCTACGGGTAATACGACAGGTGCTTGCGCGGCAACTCAACAGGTTGCGGGAATTTATGCCGCAAACGGCTCTGCGCTTTTAACCGGTATGAATTCCGTGGGTTTAGGCGGTGCGACTCCGCTGGTTTATGCGCTGGATAGAGCGGCTTATCAGGATTTTGCCCAATTTGATACTGTGGAACCTAAAAAAATCGTTCTGATTACGGATGGCGGCGAAAACTGCGGCGGCGATCCTTGTGAATTTGCTCGCCGATTAATGCAAAAACGTTCAGATATCCATATTGACGTTGTCTTGGTTTCTTCAAGTTCAAGAGCATTATCTTGTCTTTCAACCACAACGGGCGGACATTTTTACAACATAAATAATTTATCGGATTTTGCAACAACGATAACTAATTCTATTCAGGCTCAGCCTGTAACCGTTCCGGGTGCTAATTATAACAATAATAATCAACAGCAATATGAATTTATTAAGGATTCGGAAGATCTTTACTAACAGACAAACAACAGTAAAACGGCGGGAAATATATTTCCCGCCGTTTGTCTTTCGAAAATGACATTTTACTTTATTTACCGTTAAAGTTTTTGTATCTGTAACTTAAGATTGAATAACTGGAAACATCCGCAGAGTCCTCGCTGCCGTAGAAAATTGATGTTCCCGTTGCTTTTTTGTAATTTTCCTCATCCATTTTTTCTTGTTTATTACAAGAATGTGTAAATGCTGTTATTTCTGCGCTTGTTACTCGACCGTCGTGGTTTGTATCCATTTCGTCGAAGTTTTCCATTATTTTTGTAACCATATCGGATGAAATTGCGCCTGTTGCCGCAAGTTGAGATAATTCAGCTTTTGAAACTCCGGCTGTTGAAATGGTGTTTGTCAGATTTTGCATTTCTTCTGCGCTTATAACTCCGTCGCCATCCTTATCCAAAGTAGAGAAATTGTTTTGCAAATATGTTGCAAAAGGTTGGTTCAAGGTTAGGTAATTTGTATTATCATTTCTTGCGGCGGTAATATTTTTCATCGTTACCCCCTCATCGGGATATAATGCAGCAAGATATGAATAAGTATTTGCCAAATTCGCAGAAATGTTTGATATTACAGAAGATCCGTTCGCCATAATAAAAAATCCTTATATTTCTACCTATACTTATAATAATGATGTTTTGAAAAATGTCAATTGTTAATTTTAAGCATTTGTAGCGGCGGTTTGTGACAAGGCACCTGACATAGCTTGCTCAACAGCAATTGCTAATTGATCAGTGCAGGATGTTCCGCGATTACCGCAAGGGTTGCCTTTTAACATGCTAACAACATAATTTACGTCAGCGCCTTGAAGTAATTTGCCAATTGCTAACAAATTCCCCGGACATCCGCCAAAAAACTTGATATCATAAATTTTACCGTCTTCAATAGAAAAATTAATCATTTTCGAGCAAACACCGGATGGTGTATAAGAAAAACTTTGCATAAAAATCCTCACATACTGTACACCGAACAATTCTAACAAATTACTCATAATATGTAAAGGGCAAATATTAAATTTGTATCGGTAGTGTACTTATAATTAAGACGGAGTCTTGTCTTAATTGTTTATATTAAAAATTTGAAATTTATTTATATTTTTTATAAAATGGGAAGTAAGAGGTATGTTATGGAATTTTTATTAAGTGTAATTTACATCTATGTAATTATTTATACTCTGTATATGCTTGTTCTTGCGTTGAGAAATTTGAAAGACAAGCCGTTTCACATAGAAAAAAAATACTCAAAGTTTGACGAGGATAAAAAGAATTTTGCTGTTGTAATATACAGTCACAATCATAAAGAATGTCTTGAAAATTTGGTTAAAAAACTAAAGATGCAGGATTATCCGGTGTCTAATTTTAAGGTTTATGCGGTACTTGATGATTGTAATGACGGTTCTGAAAAGATTTTTGAAAATGATAACTTTGTGCACGTATTAAACATTCAAGATGTTGGAATGTTAGGAAAAGATAAAGCTATATCTATGCTTTTAAATGAAATTCATAAAGATGAATTCATAGAAGCCTACGTGTTTATAGATAGTATAAGAAATATTGATGAGAATTTTTTAACCTTGGCAAATGCATCTTTAGCAAATGCTGATGCTGTAACGGGAGAAGTCAATATTAGCCGTGAAAATCTTGATATTATTGACAAAATAAAAGCGGTTAGAAAAAAATATCAAGCTAACTTTTTTAAACAGGCAAGGTCGCTTCTTGGTTTGGCAACCCAAATTGATTCGGGTTTATTTATTATCAAAAAAGGGGTTCTTGACGATATTGGCGAAATCTACTTTAATGATATAAACAGCGAATTGGAGTTCAGTCTGTTGTTATCTCAAGCGGGGCATAAATGTGTATTTAACCCGAATATTCAATCCTACGTGTTAGGTCAGGATATAACATTTAAAAAACCAAAAATAACAAAGCGTTTTAATCTTTTAAAAACAAACTATA
This sequence comes from uncultured Candidatus Melainabacteria bacterium, assembly GCA_946622835.1. Lineage (GTDB taxonomy): Bacteria > Cyanobacteriota > Vampirovibrionia > Gastranaerophilales > Gastranaerophilaceae > Zag111. The sequence goes on along the minus strand of CAMOQI010000130.1, from coordinate 1,802 downwards.
AAAGTTTGAAAACTCTTAACTATAGATTTATTGAACACATGTTTTCGCTTTTGAATCCGAATGTTTGGGCTTTAATTGCGGCATATGCAATTTTGATATTTTATTCATATCATTATCCGTTTATTGTAAAATGTAGTACGGTTGTTTTTAGCGGTATTGTTCTTTTAGCGGTTTTTGGTATAAGTTTAATAAATGCGAAATTGAATCTTGGGGAAATAATAATGTTAATGTTTTATCCGCTTTATTCAATAGGGCATTTAATCAAGAATTTCCCGCCGGTCAGGAATTTATTGAAAAAATTTGGTGCAGGAGCAGATAGGGATGCAGACAAATTATCCGTCGATGTTTTGGTTCAAACAAAACACGGAGAGCGCAGTTGTAAGTTAGAATTTATATCAACGGAAAGCGGGCTTTCAAAAATTCGTTTTATTTACAAAAATAAAAAATATACAACATCAACGCATTTGAGAATGATAGATGCCCTGCAGCAGTTAAAATCTAAGATGAATGATTACGGGCTGACTTTAAAAATCTGCAGCTGCTGTAAACATTTTACATCTTGTATAGACGGTTCTAAAAATATGCTAAAAGGGGAATGTCATAATGAATACCCGAGTCCGCTTATCAAAGAGCCTAAAGCAACTGCTATTTGGAATACTTGCAATGCTTTTGAAAAGGCTCAAATTAATAGTATAATAGAAGAGCTTGCACTTGGGATAGAAGAGCAAAATTAATTTGAAAAATCCAAAAAAAGGATTATAATTTCGGTATGAAAAAAATACTAAGTATCATATTATCGTTATTAATATTATCGTCAATGTCAGGATTGACACTTTGTGCAGAACCTCTTAAGGGCTCTGTTACTGAAACGAGTGAGTATCAACAGTTTCAAGAGGAGCTTTTTACAGGTAAAATTGAAACCCTTAATAAAAAAGAAGTAATTCATATGACGGTGTCCCAGATTTTGGATTCATCTATTTCAATAGAAGGGGATGAGTTTTTTGCTGAGGTGACCGAGGATGTTTATGGAGATAAAGGGATTGTTATTCCAAAAGGGACACATGCGCATGGGTATTTAAGAGATACAACAAAACCGGGGCGGCTTGGTAAAGAAGCTACAATGGAATTGGGGTTTGATTATCTGGTGACTCCTGATGGGCGTGAAATTCCGATAGAAGGTAAAATGACAACAAAACTTCACCCTGTTGCACAGGGCGCAAAGATTGTGGCACAGGATATAGGGTATACTGTTGCAGGCGGTGCTGTGGGCGGTCTTATGGCGCTTAATTGGCTTGGGATTGAAGCGGCAATTGCCTCTCAGGGTTACACTTTGGCAGGTGGTGCTGCGTTAGGCGGAGCTGTTGGTTTGGGGATTGCTTTGTTGAGAAAGGGTAATCACGTTCTGATTGCTCCGGGAGATCAAATAAAGGTAAGGATTGCAACTCCGATTGATTTGCCTGTATACAAAGAGGATGCACTTAAACAGGAAGAAATTTTGTATGACGGGATTAGTATAAATATAAATGATGTAAAACACGGAAAAGATCCGTTTGGGGAACTAAATACGATTACCCTTTCAATTTTAATTTCCAATATGTCTGATAAGACTCTTTCGGGTTTTGATATGGCTTTGGTGAATGATTATAACGTGAAGTTCAGTCCTTCAATTTTTGGGAATACAAGATTGATGTTTAAACAAATAAAACCCGGAGATAAAATTGCTGCAGAAGTGTCTTTTGCGGTAGATAATATTCACCGTAAATTTTGGTTAACTTTTTATGACAGAAAAAACAGTAAAGTCG
>CAMOQI010000129.1 GCA_946622835.1 uncultured Candidatus Melainabacteria bacterium | reverse complement strand
TCGGGAAAGATATATCAACCCATTCAAATCCGTTTATTAAAATATCTTTTTCACACACAAGCCCCGCAACATACAAGCTCATTGCAAGTCTGTGATCGTGGTATGTTTCAACTTCCACTCCGCCTGCTAATTTTGTTTTCCCCTCAATTATCATCCCATCAGGCGTTGGTGTAATGTTTGCTCCCAGCTTTCTTAATTCCGCAACAACGGCATCAATTCTGTCAGATTCCTTGTTTCGCAGGTCAGCGGCATCTTTTATAATAGTCTTGCCTTGTGCTTGGGTAGCCAAAACAGCAATTATCGGAATTTCATCTATCAATCTCGGAACTATTTCACCCTCAATTGTACAACCCTCCAAGCTCGAATATTTTACCCTGATATCGCCGACAAGTTCAGAACAAATCTCTTTTTTGTCCAGAATTTCAATTTCTGCACCCATTTGTTTTATAACATCCAAAATCCCTGTCCTTGTGGGATTTAAGCCGACATTTTTAATTATAATATCAGAGTTTTCAACAATCAATCCGGCAACAATAAAAAACGCAGCAGAAGAAATATCCCCTGCAATTTCCAACTCTATAGGCGACAAGATTGATTTTTCAATACTTACTGTATTATTTTCAGTTTTAATATTTGCACCCATGGATTTTAACATCAATTCCGTGTGATTACGCGACAAATAAGGTTCTGTATACCTTGTAACCCCATCGGCAAAAAGTCCCGCAAGCAGCAAACAAGATTTAACCTGCGCAGATGCAAGTTTTGAATCATAATTAATCCCGCAAAGCTTTTGACCATATATTTTAAGCGGCGCCTTATAATCTTTAGATTCAATTTTTGCACCCATCAATGATAATGGTTCTATAATCCTTTTCATCGGACGCCTCGAAAGACTCTCATCACCAATCAGAATACTTTCAAAATCTTGCCCCGCCAAAACCCCTGACAATAAACGCATTGTAGTACCCGAATTTGCACAGGGGTAAATATTATCTGTATAATTTTTCAAGTTGCCATCAGATATTACGGTAACACTGCTTCCGTCTTGAGAAATGTCAACTCCTAACTTTTTAAATATTTCTTTGGTAGAATTTGGATCTTGACCATCCGAAAAATTCTTTATAACTGACTTACCCTTTGCTAAAGAACACAATATTATTGCCCTATGTGAAATAGACTTATCCGCAGGAACGATTATTTCACCTTTTAATGTATTAAAATCTGCGTTTACAACTTTTTGCATACGGCAATAATACCACAAATGCCGCCAAAAATCAGCACAACATCAATTACAAACGAGCTTGCAAACATAATAAAAAAGGAACCTTTCGGTTCCGTTTTAGTAGGTTAGTTATAGTAGTAGGGGAAAAGGAGGAAATTATTAGATTCGTTTATCTTAGTAATATATTTATCGACATATTCCTAAAAAACTTTAGTGTTTTTGAATAAATATTAACAAATCTTTACAAATATAAAAAAGACAAGCTCTGGTATGCATGTAAAGATTTGTAACAGAATATATATAGTTTATATAATTTTTAGGCAATTTTTAAATATTAAAATACTTTATATAAATGTAAGGGAAATAATCAGAGATATACAGGAGATATAAAAATGGGGAAAAAATATGAAATGATTACACTGAGTAAGTATTTTGAAGAATATGATACAAAATGTGTAAATTTATCGGAAAAAGAAATTGAAAAAAGAGTTGAAAATTATTTACTCAGCAAACAAAGAAAAGAAACAAACGCGAAGATATTGGAGATGTTGATAGCTTAAGAACAAGAAGATGTGAAGTTAAAAAAACAAAAACAAAATAATCGGTCGGACAAAAACTTGTCCGACCGTCTTGATTATAAAAAGGTGAAAACATTTAAACTTTTGAAAAAACAATTTTATCATCATCAAGATCAATCTTAACGGTATCACCTTTGAGATATTTCTGAGATAATAATTCTTTTGACAAGGGATTTTCGATCATCTGACGAATAACTCGCTTAAGCGGTCTTGCACCATAAACCGGATTAAATCCTTGAGTTGCCAAAAACTCTTTTGCTTCATCAGTTATGACAAAATCAAGTTCTTGTTCTTTTAAAAGTTTGCGTAAATAATCCATCTGGATATCTACAATCTTACTCAATTGAGGAAGTGTTAAGGCTCTGAAGAATATCGTTTCATCAATTCTGTTCAAAAATTCCGGCTTGAAATGCCCTCTTAAAACTTCCAAGACCTTATCTTTTGTATCGTTATATTGCTCCGGCGAAAGCATTGCATTCAAGGTATTTTCCAGAATAATATCACTCCCGATATTACTTGTCATAATAATCAATGTATTTTTAAAATCAATTGTTCTGCCTTTTGAATCCGTCAAGCGACCATCATCAAAGATTTGGAGCATTATGTTAAATACGTCAGGATGTGCCTTTTCGATTTCATCAAACAACACAACAGAATAAGGTTTACGTCTGACGGCTTCTGTCAGTTGTCCTCCTTCTTCATATCCGACATATCCCGGAGGAGCCCCAACAAGCCTTGCAACATTGTGTTTTTCCATATATTCTGACATATCAATACGAATAAGCGCATCTTCATCGTTGAACATAAATTCCGCCAAAGATTTTGCCAATTCTGTTTTACCAACCCCTGTCGGACCTAAGAATAAAAATGTTCCTATCGGGCGTTTGGGATCTTTCAAGCCTGAGCGAGCACGACGAATCGCATCTGATACCGTGTCAACCGCTTCATCTTGCCCGACAAGCCGTCTGTGCAAAACTTCTTCCATATTTAAAAGTTTTTGCATTTCTGATTCAACAAGCTTGGTAACAGGAATTCCTGTCCATTTTGAAACGACTTGCGCGATATCAGAACCGTCAATTTCTTCTTTCAAAAGTTTATTTTCAACGTGTTCTTTATTTTGACAAGCTTTTAATTGTTTTTCCAATTCAAGCAATCTGCCGTATTTTAATTCGGCAGCTGTTTGCAAATCGGTATTTCTTTCTGCTTCTTCTATCTTATTTTTTACATTATTTATTTCATCTTTTATATCAGCTTCTGATGTTATTGAAGCTTTTTCATGCTCCCACTGAGTCCGCAATACATTAATTTTATTTTCTAACTCGTTAACCTGAGAGGTAATTTGTTCACATTTGGCCCTTGCTTCATCAGAATCCTCTTTTTTCAAAGCTTCACGCTCTATTTCTAATTGAATTTTTTGCCTCATCATTGAATCTATTTCTTCAGGCATTGAATCAATTTCAATTCTCAAAGAACTTGCCGCCTCATCTATCAAATCAATAGCCTTATCAGGAAGAAATCTGTCTGTTATATATCTGTCAGATAATTTTGCGGCTTCAATAATTGCACTATCCAAAATTCTTACTCCATGGTGTACTTCATATTTTTCTTTTAATCCTCGCAGAATTGAAATTGTATCTTCAACAGATGCTTCATTCACCATAACCGGTTGAAAACGACGTTCAAGTGCAGGATCTTTTTCAATATATTTACGGTATTCATTTATTGTTGTAGCACCTATTGTTCTTAAAACTCCACGTGCAAGCATCGGTTTTAACAGATTTCCCGCATCCATCGAACCCTCTGTTGAACCGGCTCCGACAACCGTATGCAATTCATCAATAAACATTACAATCTCACCGTTTGAGTCTTCAACTTCTTTTAATACAGCCTTTAAACGCTCTTCAAATTCACCTCTGAATTTGGCTCCTGCAACCAATGCACCTAAATCAAGCGATATAAGTTTAACATCTTTTAAACTTTCCGGAACATCCCCTCTTACTATACGTTGAGCTAAACCCTCAACTATTGCGGTTTTTCCGACACCGGGTTCACCGATTAAAACAGGGTTGTTTTTAGTTCTTCTGTTTAAAACTTGAATAATTCTTCGAACTTCTTCATCTCTGCCAATAACAGGGTCCAGTTTTCCCTTACGGGCAAGCGCTGTTAAATCCGTTGAATATTTTTCTAAAGCTTTCATATTTTCTTCTGCGTTTTTGCTGTCCACTTTTTTATTTCCTCTTATTTTTTTCATCGTGCCTAAAATTGAGCCCGAATTCACATTAAAACTGTCCAAAGTAGATTTAATTCTGCTGTTGTCAAGTTTTGTCATACCAAGCAAAATTGCTTCTATACCTACAAAATCATCTTTAAGTTTTGCACTTTCTTCTATCGCCAACTCCAAAAGTCGACGAGTATCATTTGACAGATACAACCCTTGAGAACTTGCAGGTCCTGAAATTTTTGGAAAACCTTCAATCGTTGACACAATTTTGTTAATAAAATTTTGGTTCAAAAGTTTTAATTCGCTTGTGACTTCGCCGCGAAGAATCGGCAACAAAAT
>CAMOQI010000128.1 GCA_946622835.1 uncultured Candidatus Melainabacteria bacterium | reverse complement strand
CAGATATTATCAATAGTGATATCATCTCTGCCAACACCGAAGCAATCTGAAAGACTAGCGATTTCAATGTCTTTATAATATTTACCGGGGTTGCCCTTATCAAAGTAGACATAAAGGGTATCATCACCAGTATTATAGTAATAGTCGCCGTTTTTCTCCAAAACTGTGATACCGTTGAGTTTCTTAACTCCGACTTCTTCGCCCTCGTTAAACACCAAAAGTCCAACATCACTTGTAGCAACGGTTACTTTCCAAATGTTTTCTTTATTGCTTGCATTCCAATATTTAGAATCAGCATAGTTTTGAGCTGAACCATAGAAAGCGGGTTTCGGACCTTCACCGTATGAACCGAAGGTTACACCTTTTTTGGTTTTAATGCTGTTTGTTAGACGCCAAATACCGCCACGTTCAAAAAGTACGGCGTCCCCCGGTTGCAAAGAGTACATTGTATATGCATCTGCATCAAGGGTTTTGATTGCAGTTTTTGGTGTTAAACCGTCATTACTATCGTTGCCGTCAGGTGAAACATAAAATGTTCTGCCCGACCATGAATAATATTCAGAAGTGTTTTTGGTATTAAGCACTGCTTCGCGCATTTTTTGAGCCTTATCTTCAACAACACTTGTTGCAGGACAGTTATTAACCTTGCGCCATGCTGTATTTAATGTGTTTCTGTCTTTATTCTTTTCAACTGTAATCTGGAAGCCTGAACTTTTGTTTTCTCCTTCATCAGTCAACAGGTTTTCATAAATATCTGCGCCACCTGTAACCAAATATTTGTCTTTTTCATCAGATTGTGAATACTCTGTATCCTCGGATTCAGTTGATGATGAATCATTTCCCGAGGAAGAATTTGAATCTGTATATTCTTTTGAAACAGGCTTTTTAACGCTGGGTTTATCCACGCCGCAACCGGCGAGGATAAACATCATTATTAAAAGAGCCGATATAATGCGTTTTCTCATAAAAAATCCTCTCTTTGAGAATCACTTAAACTTTGCTAATACTTCGTTTCCTTTTTTAACTGCAAGTTCAAATGTAGGATTAATTGAATCGAGTTCTTTTTGTAACTGTGCTGCTGAACCACCGAGTCTAATATAATCAGAAAGACCGGCTGCACCTCCTGTTGTTTCTGTTACAACGTCAAGCAATTCGTCACGGGTTGCAATGTAGAACTCTTTCTTATTCATAGCATCTTGATATACTTCATAAGCCTGTTTGTTAACAAATAAAGCGTTAGCATCATAGTTGTTAGCATCAAGATAATATCTTAAGAAGTAGTAAACTGCTCCGGGGTTTTTAGCACCCTTGGGTATACCGTAAGCCTCAAGTTCGGAGATGTTTTGAATGTTCTCTCTACCTTTGATTGCAGGAATTGGAACACAATACAAGTCATTTTCCTGCTTGATTTCAGCAAGGTTTGCGTTAGTCTTGCGGTTCGCAATACTATTAAATGTCATAAAGAGTGTTGTGCCTTTATTAAATACCTTTTGGTCACGCACTGCAGAGGAAACAATACCTGCCGCTCTTAAGTCGCACATCTGCTTTAATGCCTTATAAACTTCTGGGTCTTTCAAATTGTTTGTGTATTTAGAGCCGTTAAACTTAAACAGTTCAATACCTGAGAAGTCTAAAAGGTCAATTCCAACATTTGTTATCCAAGGGTCGTAACCTGCTGCTGAAGAAGTGTTTTCTTGGAATTGTTTACAAATTTCAAGAAATTTATCCCATGTCCATTCGCCACGTTTCCAAATCAAGTATGGATCTTCAATACCTACATTTTCAACAACTGATTTTCTATACATCAAAACTTTAGGCTGCTGAACAAATGTGTTTTTAAGGTTTACACCGTAAATTTTGCCCTTGATTGTGTACTGACTTGTAACTCGGCTATCCCAAATGTCGCCTTTGAAATCCTGACCTGTAGCAGTCTTTACATCTTGACAGAGATACATTCTGTGAATTGAAGGAGCAAAATAACGAATTAAGTCAGGTGAACTGTTTGAGTTTACCAAAGCAGCTATTTTGTCTTCATAACCGTTATAGCTTACAACATTCCATTTAACCTTAATACCTGTTGATTTTTCGAAGTTTGCAATAACGCTTTCTGCACCTGTTACTTCTTTTGCAGGGTTCCAGCTTGCAATTGTGATAGTTGTACCTTTGAGTTCTTTAGGCATCTTTGCCAACAACTGACTCCAGGAAAGTTTATCAAGGTCTTCGGTTGTTGCGGTTACATTTGCATTGCCTTTAGAAGCGGCTTTATTACCGGTTCCTGCATTTGAACCGCTTTTTGTATCATCAGTTTGAGTAGAATCTGTGTTGAAATCTAAATCAAAGTCACTCATACCTTCATCAACAGAACTGGTTTTCTTTGAACCGCAGCCAACCATTCCGAAAATCATAAAAACGGTTAATGCTAAGAAAATTAATTTTAATAATTTCTTTTTCATAACTTTTTCTCCTTTAAATTTTTTATATTAACCCACTATTCCGCAGGTCGCTATACTTTGAACAAATTTCCTTTGCATAAACAGGAAGAAAATAAGCAACGGAAAAATTGTAATAAAACAGCAAGTAAGTAATAGTGAACCTGTTGTAAATAAATATTCTGCTTTCAAATCATTAAGTGAACCTAAGTTTGAATTAAAGTTCGAAAGCACAACGCTAAGCGGAAAGTTTTCCGAGAGATACATTTGTGATAAATAGTAATCGTTCCAGTACCAAACAACCGAGAAAACTATTACCGTAACGCTTGATGCACCAGAAGACGGAAGAACTATCTTTAGGAATGTTTTCCAAGGTCCTGCACCATCAATCCAAGCTGCTTCTTCGAGTTCTTTAGGCAAGCCTTTAAAGAACTGCGAATATATGTAAATGAAGAGTCCGTTCTTAAGTCCTGAAGCTAAAAGTGCAGGAATTATAAACACAAGCGGGGTATTAATGATGCTAATCCTTAAATCTACACCTGTAAGATTATTAATGAGTGAGAAGATTCCTATAAAATCCAAATGTTTGAAATTGTTATAGCTCGGTATCATTATCATCGGGTCGGGAACCATAATGCAAAGTATCATAAGAAAACTTAAAATGCTTTTTCCTTTGAAATTAAACCTTGCTAATCCGTAACCTGCAACGGCACATGTGAAAAATGATATAAGCGCCGGAACTATTCCGCAAATCAGCGTTTGAAGAAGTGAAGAAAAATAGTCCATGTATTTAAACGCTACTATGTAATTATCAAGACTAAAGCCTTTTGGTATCCACATAACCGTCGGGTCAAACCAGTCAACAGGATCTTTTACCGTATTGATTGCCATATAAAAAAACGGATAAATAAGCACATAGGCAAAACCTATCAGTAACAAATACCGTCCTATATGGGATAAAGCTGAAGGTATGTGTTTTTTTATTTTCGTTTTATTAACTTTTACCAATAAAACCACCCTACAACAAAATAAATTTATTGTTTATACACTAATTATAAAATTTTTAACTGAAACAAACAAGTGCAATACTTTACCACTTTTGGTAAAAAATATGCAAATCTTTACCTTTTTTTAAAATGTCAAAAATTTACCTGCAAAATTATATTTTTTTACGAATTAATGCTAATTTTCATTAGCACTGTATAACTCATTAAGTTCAGCTAATGTTTCTTCAACCAAAGTCTGTCCGCCCTTGGGCGAAACCCTATTTGAGAAAAGGTTGGCGCTGTATCCCCTGCACTTTGCGGCACGCTCGGTTGCAAGATATGTGCCCGACCTTCTGCCCGGTTGTGCGCAAAGCTGAACAATAAAGGTTTGCTCAAACGGTGAGCGACCCTGTATTCTGTGCTGAAAGTCCATATACAGTTCAAACTGATTTGTTGCAAAGGCGATATTTCCTATTCTTACAACGTGCATTTCCATCGGGAAGTTCGGCTCTGCATCTTGAGACTCGTAGCGTTCAACAACTTCGTTATTATCGTTGCGGTGCATTATTTCAATTGAGTTCCACTTAAGGTCATAAACCTTATCGTCCGTGCAAATAAGGTCTTTGGGCTTATACTTCGGCTGCTTTTTATAATACTCGTATTCTTCTTCGGTAATGCGCCTTTTATCAAGTTGCAACTGCCTAACTCTATGCATTACGGGAACGTCGCAGTAAAGCTCCTTTTTAGCCCAGGAATAAACGTCGTCAAACGCATTACAAATCTGCTCGCATATATCACGCCTTCTATATACTTCGGATGGGTTGATAAGATCTTTTTCAATCTTAAGATCGGAATACTTAAGGCGGAATCTGCGCGATTCGGCTTTACTGTAATAACGCGGTCTCGGCGCTAAATCACCGGCGGCTGCACACTGCGGAAGAACGTAAATATCACCGTAACGCGCTGCAAGCTCGGTGCGGACGTCCGCCCAGTAATCAGAGCTTAA